>DUJK01000194.1 GCA_013329925.1 Candidatus Poseidoniaceae archaeon | reverse complement strand
CCATGGCGTAAGATACCAAAGGTCTTACCAACTTGAGCAAACCTCCATCGTAGTTGCCTTGAATTGGGCAAAGTTACACTTAGCAAACCCTCTAAGGCATCTGGAGGGGTATCAGTAAGCCAACCGATGATATCTTCAGGCGTAACTCCAGATGATTGTAAACCAATTCTAGTTGATTCGATAATAAGCCGTCCCCAATTTCCGGACTTTGTTGATGCCATAGCTAGCAATACATGTCCTAGCGTTTCATTTATTTTCGTCCCTTGACAAGAGTTGATAATTATTGCATCATTTCTTGCCTCTATTGTCATCTTTCTGTCAGTCGGTAAAGCACCAGATTTTTCCATATGATTACCAATTTCATCACTCAACATCCCCAATGCATGTTCGTTTATTGGAAAATCAGTCAACCGAATATTATCAGATGATAGAAGATTAAACCGATCAATTGAGGTATTCTCTAGTTCTGAAATCCCAATGAGTTTCAAATCCTCAGCAATTAGCCATCTTAATCGACCTATATCTCTAGCCACCTCAGCTGGGACTGGGGGCAACTCGCCAACCCACTGCGGTGCTTTTGCTTGATCAGATACAGGAACCACTAACAATTCGGATTTCTCTGGGTCTGCATCGATAATCATCCAAGTTCTTCCAGCAATTACGAACCGACGGACTGCCCCATCTTCTTCCTCTCCCGAATCATTTAGGGAAAGAACAAATGCTTCATCAACACTGCCAATACTCCTCCTAGTAACGCTGTCTCGAACTCGGTATGATTGCTTGTCAGGAATCATTGACAAGTGTTTAGATACCCAGTCACGAGTTCTTCCCGATACTGAAAACCAACCAGTTTCATATCTTTTTGGTAATTTCAACTGGATTTTCTTAATTTTAGCATCAATCTCTTCTTCTGGTGTTTTGAAAAGTGGCCTTTCTTCAGGTAAAATTATTCCTTTGTTAGCCGATAATAATTGGGCTTCTTCGTATATTGATTTAGGCCACCTATACCACGGAACGTCCTTTGGTTCCGTGACCAATTTAACCAACCAGTTGTCTGCTATTACTGCTAAGATTTCAATAGTATCCGCTCTGTTCCACCCGACAAATTGTGGGGCTTTAGCAATGATTTCTGTCGCTTCATCAATGGTTATTGCTTTGAAACTATGCGCCATCAAAATCAATTGATTTACCGCAACTGTGCGTGGTGTTTTACGCCAAATAACCGGCTCAATTTCACCCCGCATAGCTCTTTCTGAAATTACTGCCGCTTCTGATAATTCATCACAATCCCAAGCAAAAATATTACCCCTACCGACACCACCCAGACGATGGTCTGCGCGACCTACGCGTTGTAATAATCGATCTACTGAACGAGGACTCTTGATTTGGATTATTCGATTAATTAAGCCAATATCAATTCCCAGTTCTAAACTTGATGTACACACTAATCCAGACACCTTGCCTGACCGCAGACCGTCTTCCATCTCGACTCTTGTTTCGGTTGCTAGAGAACCATGGTGAACGCCAATTTCTAAGTCTGGAGCCATTTTTTGTAATCTGTTCGCAATGGTTTCAGCATCACTTCGACTGTTAACAAATAGTAAACATGGAGAATCCTTTCTCAAAATCTCAATAATATCACGAAAAATAGCATGAGCCCTTGCAGGAATTGCATATTCAATCCCTCCAGTTTCGTCAATCGTCTCTGGGAAAGCGGTTTCTACAACAATTTCAGTGACTCTTTTACCAGTCTCAATAATTGCCTCACCGTCGCTAGACAGCCACTTTGCTACTTGTTGAGGATTCCCCACAGTAGCCGACAATCCAATTCTTTGAACCTTATTGCCCGATAGGGTTTCCAGCCTAGAAAGCCCCAGAGATAACTGCCAGCCTCTCTCGCTAGCGGCTAAATCATGCACTTCATCAATGATTACTGCTTTGACAGTTTTTAGTAATTCACGGAGATTTTTTCCTGTGAACATTAACTGGAACGTTTCTGGAGTCGTAATGAGGATATCGGGCGGCTTGCGTACTTGTTTAGCTCTTTCACTTTGAGTTGTATCACCATGTCTTAGCCCAACTCTCAAACCAACGGATTCGCCAATTTCTTGCAACCTTCTGTCAACATCCCGATTAAGAGCCCGCAGTGGAGTGACATACAAGATTGATAGTGGCTCCCATTGTTCTACCAAACATCGATTTATCACCGGCAAAATCGCAGAGAGAGTCTTCCCTGATCCAGTTGGAGCGATTAATAATCGGTCGCTACCAGCAATGATTTGTGGTATTGCAGACTCTTGGATGGGAGTAGGTTGCCATGACCTTTTTTCCAGTTCTTTTTGCAGTTTTTCATCAAGCAGGGAAAATACACTTGACATACTCTCCCCACCCCCGCAGTATACCCTTCAACCCCTTACATTTGATTATTTGTAGTAATCAAGATAAATCAAAACATCAAAGAACTCAAACGGTAAGAGCCAATAGCAAGGAGTGGTGAGGACATGGGGATTATTGGCCAAATATGGGAGAAACAACACGGAAGACAACTGTTGATTGCGGCAACAACCTTTGGCGCTGCAGCCGTTTTACTGGTTGTTAGTGCATACCAACTACTATTTTTGCAAAACGATGCTGATTGGGGTGAATTTACTGGTGCAGCGATTGGCATGATTGTACTGTCAAGCATTGTGTTAATCGTCGCTACTCCAGAATTCCTCAACCTTCGAGGATATGTCAATATTCTAGCTGAATTAAAGGAAATTGAATCAACTTCGGAACTAAAAAGAAGAAAGTCTGAAGGAGACGAAGCAGCAAAATCTCTTGGTGCAGGACACGCACAAGCATGGGATGACTTCTTGGTAAGTAAAGGGCTTAAAAAGAGAAAATGAGGGTGAACATTGTCCGACCAACATCCGCTGAACAATCTCCTTCGAGAGATGCTATTAGCTGTAGCAATGATATCATTCCTAGTACTGGGGCTTTGGGCACATACTGGGACTATGCCCCCACTTGTGGTTGTTGAATCATCTTCAATGATTCATGAAGAATCAGGTGAAGTAGGGAGCATTGATGCTGGGGATTTGATTTTGGTTATGGACACACCCTATGACAAAATTGTTACATTTGCTGAATCAAGTGATCAATCAAACAAAAATTACGGTTATGAGATGCATGGTATGAATGGTGATGTTATAATTTATCAAAAAAATGGTGATTCGGGAACTCCAATTATTCACCGGGCTATTTTACGTGTAGAAGCAAGTCAAACCATTTCTCCGGATAGAAACGTTTCAACAGATGCTAACAATTCTGCCCATTGTCCCGATGGCGGAACTTGGGACTTGGGGGTTGTTGATATTGATGGTGAAATTGGCACCTGTGTACTTACATGGACTGTTCCTGGTACTAATGCTAGTGACGTTGAAACCATAACAATTCATTTCGATGGTCAGCAAGCTGGTTATTATGATTGCAAAAGGTTCACCCATGCCAATGTAGAGCCGTACCTAGTAGTTTGGAACTGGCAACCTAAACATTCGGGAATCGTTACACTCGGAGATAATAATCAATGTTCAGTTGACCAAGGTGGTTTAGTCGTCAATGGCTCTTCAGGAGTACACAGTACATCGGGAGTTGCCGGGCCTGTTCAAGAAGCATGGTTAGTAGGTGTTGCGGGCGGTGAAATACCATGGCTTGGTACTGTCAAATTAATGCTCAGCGGTCCTAACTCACCGGGCACACAATATGTGCCAGGGTCATCGTTTGTTTTCCTCGCTATGATAATTGGGGGAATTATACTGGCGCCAATAGGTTTAGAGATGGGCTTAAAGAAAATAATGGATTCTTCCCCTGAACTAAGGCAGGCTGAATTAGAAACCGATTATTCCTCAGAGGAATAAGATGACTGCTCTAGAATTGCTTCTTGCATAGTCAATTCACCTTTAGCGACAAACAAAGCGAGTTGCTTACTTATTGTAATGTGCCCATTTGATATTTTACGACTTTGGGTTTGAATGTATTTTACATCACCATGCTTTGGCCTCAACTCACGTTGTTGCCATATTCTCTGTCCACTATTGGACGCTATTCGTAGCGCAGAAATAGCATGATTATTCCTAACTAGTCCACTAGAAGTCTTACTCTCATTAACCTGTTCAACAATCCAATTTTTTGCTAAACAGTGATTAATTATTTGGTCCCTAATTAGCGGTGCGCCATCACCAATCCGAATTAGCATAGTTTGAAAATCTAAAGACTCTGTCAACTTCTCTATCGCTGGAGCAAATTCGGCAACTGATGCTAATTGAGAGACTCCGATAAATGCTCCATCTACTAACCAAGCAAGTCCAGG
>DUJK01000061.1 GCA_013329925.1 Candidatus Poseidoniaceae archaeon | reverse complement strand
CTTTGACCAATTCACGAAAGATACTACGGTTTTTTTCTCTAGCCGCAAGTAGGTCTTCATCAGAAAGTTTGCCTGAATAAGCGAGTTGGGTTGGGTCACTTTGCCAATTTGGTAGTTGGTCGTCATATAATTCTGCCATTGTCGGGGAAGTCCAGGTAATATGATGAACGCCATTGGTAATCGGATGGATATGATTTTCTCCATACATTCCTGAAGCGACTATTGCATTGAGATTTGACACAGCATTGACTTTGTTAACCAGTCCCACAGCCAAATGCGACATTGAACATTTCTCGCCGTTCTCTGGGTCTCCAGCATCAATGACCAATTGTTTTGCATCTTCTGGCAACATGTCGCCAAGTACGGCTTTTACCGAGTCCCAGTTGAAACGATCATGACCAGCAGGAACCGGTGTGTGCGTGGTGAACAGTACTTTTTTGTCAAGGTCTTCTCTAGTCCAGCCCTTGTTTAATAATTCAAGTAGAGCAAAGGTACAATGCCCTTCATTTAGATGCAGACCATCTAGTTCTATACGCAGCAGATTTAGTAATCTTAATCCTCCCACACCAAGTAAGTACTCTTGTCTAATTCTGACCTCATCATCGCCGCCATACAACCTTGCTCCCAGTACACGATGGTATTCTGAATTTTTTGGGTGATGAGTGTCAAGGAAATACACTGGTACGACGTGACCAGTTATTCCAACAACTTCTACTTTCCAAATTCTGGAGTATATTGTTGTTTCATCAAGGGGCAACATCAATTCCAATCCAGTATCGATTAAATGGTCAGCGGGATCAATTGCCGCAAATGACTCAGACTGATTGCCATCTTGGTCGATATGTTGCCTACCATAGCCTTCTCGATAGAGTAAAGTAACGCCAATTAAATCAATTTCAGCATCTGCCGCAGATTTGACATGGTCTCCTGCTAGAACACCAAGTCCACCAGAATATGTGTGTAATTCAGACCACAAACCAATCTCTGCAGTGAAGTAACCAACGTGCCCCATTCTTTCATTCGGTTACTAAGGAGGGTTATGATTATGCCCCCAAACGAATAAACATCATTAGTTTAGGTCATTCCAAGCAAATCGCCATTGCCAATTTCCTTTTTCAACACCTGGGACATTCATTCGACCCGAGGAATCAAGTCTCAAAATATCTTGAAGTGGAATTATACAAAGCGGCGAGATGCAGTTCTTTGCTAATTCAATAATCGAGCCTGCAACATCGTCAGTTTCGCCAGTGATTGAAGTAACATTTGACTTTGTCAATTGGTCTGCTGAAGCCCACCAACCAAGAATTGTGTCATTATCATGAGTTCCTGTGTAAACAACTTGCATGGCGCTGATATTGTCTGGATGATGTGGGCTCTTATCAGCATCTTCTCCGAATCCAAACTGTAGAATTGCCATGCCGCGCAAATTAAACTGTAATCGTAAATCAACAACTTGTTGTGGAATAATACCTAAATCTTCAGCGATTATTCTCTCTTCATCGCCAGCAACTTGAATTAACTGCTCGATAATTTTCTCCTTGGGTGCTTCCTGCCACTGCCCAATCATTCCGTTTTCTGCTTCTCTCGGCACTGCCCAAGCAGAATGAAAACCTCTGAAGTGGTCTATCCTAACAACATCGTACAATCTTAACATTCTGGCCATTCGCATGCGCCACCAAAGCCAATCGGTTTTTTCATGCTCTTCCCAATTATACAATACAGTATTCCATTTTTGGCCGGTTTCGCTAAAGTAATCCGGTGGAACTCCAGCAACAACTGTCGGTAAGCCATCATCATCTAATTGGAATAACTCAGGATTAGCCCAAACATCTGCGGAGTGATGAGAAATAAATATTGGCAAATCTCCAATCAATTCTATTCCCATTTTATTAGCTTGCTGCTTCATCGATAACCATTCATGCTGAAAAATGCCTTGGCGAGTAATTTCTGGTGAGATTTTCTCGCGCCATTTAGCCAATGAATCAGGCTTTCTATTGCGCAAATCATCCGGCCATTCTGTCCAGTTCTTACCCGGGAATTGTTCAGTAATTGTCGCAAATAAAGCCCAATCATCCAACCAATATGATTCTGCAGCTAAGTCCCCAACAATGTCCGAGGAACAAATTCCATAATGTCCGGCAAAAGCTGATGGTGAAGCATAAGGAGAGTTATGCTCATCCGGCGGAGTTAATGGTAAAAATTGCCATTTCGAGTAATTATTTTCTTTGAGATAATGTAAGAATTTCTTACTATCCGATATTTTTCCAGAAGGCAAGGAAGTCAAGTGACAAAGAACACCAACTTCCTTTCCCATAAAGATACGGCTGACAATAAACCCTTTCAAGTTATCACATTCAGCCGAAACCGATGAGAACCACTGCTATCTTCATCGTGATGTTATTTTGTTTACAAGCAGGAATGGGATTCGTATCAGCAATTACGCCCGAAACAATCAATGTCGATGGGGATGTTTCTGAGTGGTCAACGGACACCGAATTAGCCACCGATAGTAACGGGGTTTCCCTCTATGTAACATGGGATTCAACCAACTTCTATATCGGCTGGACCGGCACAGATTGGGCATCATTGTCTAATGGCGCAGATCTATTTGTTTACTTCAATACCAGCGAAAGCGGTTCAGTGCTGAGTAAAGATTGGAATTTTGCTCATACATTACCATTTGCTGCAGATTACGGCCTCGCTCTTGAAGACTCAAATTACAATCAATATTTCTCTTATGACGGGACTTCTTGGGCAGATCAAGGAACTCTAGACACCTCTCAAATATACACTGGCTGGGCGGATAATCCCGTTACTGAAATGGCAATCCCATGGTCGGTAATTGGCAGTCCAACTACTGTTGAGTTCATGGTGTATGCTCAATGGCAAAATGAAGGACATGTCTGGACATCATTCCCTACTGACAACCCAAGTAGTTCAAATGGTGCGGAAACCTTCACACACTTTTATCACATAGACAATATCAATAACGCAACATCACCAAACTCATTACCAGTTTTCGAAACATCAGGGGCTGAAAAAGTCGAAGATGCACTGAACCTTGCAATAATTTTCCACCAACACCAACCATACTACAAGAATAAATTAACCAATACTTACGAAATGCCTTGGGTAAGAGTTCACGCGATGACAGAATACGTTGACTCTCCAGGGATTCTTGCACAAACTGGCACCAAAGTCACCTATAATCTCGTTCCTTCATTTATCGAACAATTAGTTGATTATTATGAAAATGAACCTCTAGATGACCATACGGACATGGCTAAGAGGCCGTGGCCAGAAGGCGGCTACCCTAATGCAACCGCTTTAGAATTACACACTATGCAATTCCAATCCTTCTGGAATAGTGGCTGGATTTACAACGTCTCTGAAACAGGACATATCCAATCATGGTTGTATCCTTCGAGTAGCCGCTACTC
>DUJK01000072.1 GCA_013329925.1 Candidatus Poseidoniaceae archaeon | reverse complement strand
AAGATGTCCGAAAGACGATTCTTAATAGAGATAATTTTCGCAGCGATGAAGATTGGGCTGCCGTACAAGCAGCCTATTTGGCTAATTCTGGTGATGAACAGGCAAATGAAATTATGATCCCAAATAGGTATCAATTTGAAGAAATTTCAATTATTCCAAAAACATGGAATCGTGACCAATTACAACTTATCGCCGGAACTCATGACGCTAAAACTCAAGAATTTGTCAATTCATTTTTGCCTGTTAAAGTGTTTAATCTATCAATCACTTCACCAACAATTATTGATTCGACCCATGAAAGAATGGCAACATGTTTTCATGAAACTGGAGGTAAGTGGCAAAGGAGTTACATGCCAAGAACAAGTTTTGTATTCTTGAATGATGAAGATGGTTTATCTGAAGAGGAGCAAAGTGATGCTGCTAAACACGAAGCAGAAAGCGCACTACAAGCATATTGGAATGCTCTTGAGGGGACTATCGACCCTGAAAAAGTTAGCAAAGCTGCCAATAATGCACTGATTGGAAATGTAGCTGAAGTTGCTCAACAAATCGTAGAAAGATTTCATCCTGAGGACACCATAATGGCTTGGTTCGATTTCTTCAATCATGATTCCAACCGAGTCTGCCGTAATATGTCAGCATATATGGCAAAGGTAGTCCCAATGGTTAACGCTATGTTGGAGGCAAAAAAATGAGCGAAGAGCATATTCCTTCAGCAGTCAAAGACGGTCGGCCAGGTAGTTCGATGTACCCCGAATCATCACTTGGCGAGAATATTGAAGGAATCCCCACTGGCCGTGAAGTGGATTGGGAACCATTGGTTGATTATCGGAGAAATGGGGTGTCTGAGACGACTATCCACGGCGCAGTAGCCTGGGCGCATGGTGACGAGGTAATACACTCATTTGGCGGTAATGTACTATGTTACGGCAGGTCAATGATGAAACCTTTCATGCTCAAAGCATTCACCAAGGAACTAGCCGATGTCAGTTGGGAACAAAAAGCAATCTCTGTAGCCTCCCATAATGGTGATACAGAACACGTTGCTGCCGCTCAATCATTGCTCTTTGAGGAAGAGTGGCCATTGATGTTGACACCATTAGATGTCCCGCTTATTCAATTTGGCAGGCAAGTTAGAAGACCAAGGCGATGGTACCACACTTGCTCTGGAGAACATGCGGCAATCCTTCACGGATGCCGTAAGAAGGGCTGGAACCGTGCGGGATACACCTTACCAAATCACGAGGTGTTTTCTGCATACATGGAACAGATTCGCACTTATTTGGGCCCGGATTGGAAACCGCTCAGATATGCTAAAGATGGTTGTGGACTACCAACAGTCTCCAATACAGTTTCTGAATTAGCGCAAATTTATGCTGGTTTAGTACGTGACAAGGACGATGATTGGATATGGGAAGCAATGGTTAGACACCCGGACTTAGTAGGTGGATTCAACAGATTAGATTCTACTATTCTAAAAGCAGGTGAAGGCAAAGTAATCGCTAAAGAGGGCGCTGATGGACTGTTGGGGCTAGCGATAGAACACCCTGATTTTCCCAAAGGTTTGGGAGTGGTAGTTAAGATCGCTCACGGCTGGAATTCTCAAGCGACATGGTATGTCGCTAGAGCAATTCTTGGAGTTCTTGGAATTGAGTTACGCAACCCTTACCCATTACATCGACAAAAAGCGTTTATTGTTCCTGGTATTGTGCCAAAGACTTACCACGAAAAACTTCAATCTATCGATACCTGGGACGAGTGGGATCCTGATCAAGACCGCTGGACATATGATATTGAGGGGTAAATTTGCAGATTTACAATTACATCAATGGTGAGTTTATTTTACCAACTAGTGGTAAAATGCTTGATGATATCAATCCCGCAACTGGACAAATAATTGCTCAAATTCCCGATTCAAATAATGATGATGTTGCAAAGGCTACAATGGCTGCAAAACGTGCATTACCTAATTGGCGTGCACTCAGCAAAGATGAGAGAATAAATTGGCTCAACAAAATTGCTCAAGCCTTGGAGGAAAGGTCAGAAGATATTGCTAAAACCGAAAGCATGGATACTGGAAAACCAATTGGTTTGGCTAGAAGAGTTGACGCTGCACGCAGCATTAGTAACTTCAGATTTTTTGCACAGCATGCTAAACAGCAGATTGAAACTGAGTTCACTATGGCTGATGCGACAAATTATGTAATTCGTAAACCTGTAGGAGTTGTTGGATTAATCACGCCTTGGAATTTGCCATTGTATTTGCTATCTTGGAAAGTCGCACCTGCCTTAGTCATGGGCAACACCATTGTGGCTAAACCAAGTGAAATGACCCCATTGACTGCTAATTTATTAGCCCAAACACTTGATGAGATCAAATTCCCCAAAGGCGTGGTAAATATCGTTCATGGTCTTGGCCCACGTGCAGGGCAAGCAATCTTAGAACATCCCGACATAACTGCAATATCATTCACTGGTGGTACTGAAACAGGTAAGATAGTGGCTAGGACTGCTGGCCCGATGTTCAAAAAATTATCACTTGAACTAGGGGGTAAAAATGCCACTATTATCCTAGATGATGCTGACTTAGATGTTGCTGCCAAAGGAGCTGCTAAAGCAGCATTTACCAATTCGGGGCAAGTCTGTTTGTGTGGCTCGCGAGTACTTATTGATGCTAAAATTTATGATGTATTTGTGCCAAAATTCATTGCTGCTGTTGCTGCCATGAAGGTTGGTAATCCGGATGATGAGTCAACTGATATTGGTTCAGTTATTTCACAACAACACATGGAAAAAGTCCTCTCATATATTGAACTGGCCAAGCAAGAAGGGGGAAGAATCGCCTATGGTGGACAACGGATTATTCCAGAGCAGTCCAGTCTTTGCCATGGTTCATTCATTAGCCCAACTATTATTGAGAACTTAGCTATTAATTCAAGATGCGCAACCGAAGAAATATTTGGCCCAGTGGTAACATTGCATAGATTTGACTCTGATATACAAGCAATTGAGATGACCAACAGCACTCAGTATGGATTAGCCGGCTCTATATGGACAACTAATACGTCAAGAGGTAAGGAGTTTGCTAAGCAAGTTGACAGCGGTATTTTATGGGTAAATACATGGCTTCATCGAGACCTTCGAACTCCATTTGGTGGTGTTAAAAATTCAGGAGTTGGTAGAGAAGGCGGTGATTGGTCATTGAATTTCTTTTCTGAATTGAGTAACATATGTGTAAAAGATGATTGAACATATCTTCAAAAGCAGAGCCACCCATTTTAGGCTATGTCCGAGGTAGACAATCTTCCATTGTTTGTTCTGCCAATGGTGTTAATGCCTGGAGAAATACAAAGTTTGAGAATTTTCGAGCCTAGATATCGACAGATGCTTGATGATTGTCTACTCGATGACAGACCTTTTGGCATGGTAATGACCGATCCAATGGCAATTCACAACGGTTGGAGTGGGCCTAGAATGTTTGGCTGTGAGGCAGAAATAATTACCCATGAAACAAAGGGCAGTAATCATTTCATTGAATTTGTTGGACGAAGAAGGTTTCAAATCAGCAAAGTGCACGACCCGATTCTACCACCGTTTGAAGATGAATCGATGATTGATTTGATACCGGAGGCAGGAATATTACCAGACCTAGAAACCATACTTGAGCGAGTTCCAGAGGGTAGCGAACATTCCAAATTGTACCTCTCTGCTGATGTAACCTATCTTCCCGATGAGGATGAACTGACTAAATTCCAGCAGACTGAACTAAAAAATACCCTAAACGGGATCTTGAGTAAGATTGGCGGCATCCTACAAATCGACAAAGAAACTCTTGATGATTGGATTGAAGATCGAACTGAAATGGTAATCGATGATTCCTCTACCTCAATGTTTGCCGTTGCTGCATTAACAATCAGTGACCCCGAATACAAATATCAGTTATTATCATGTGCAGACTCAAAAGAGGTTTTTTTGCAATTAACCCGATTTTTGGCTGAAATGGACGTTTGAACCAGATTTGACGAGCGAGAGTTTCAAATCAATGGCGCTGCTGGAATAACTATGTCCGTTCACGGCAAAGCCAAGAAGGTCACAACCCACACGCTTCAAGAAATGAAACGTGCTAATGAAAAAATCACTATGCTGACCGCATATGATTACTCGCTGGCAAAATTAGTTGATAATGCTGGAGTCGATGTGATACTAGTGGGTGATTCTGCTTCAAATGTTATGGCAGGTCAAGTAACTACTGTACCCATGACATTAGACCACATGATATACCATGCTCAGTGTGTCAAAAGAGCCGTAGATAGAGCACTAATAGTTGTTGATATGCCATTTGGAACCTACCAAGGTAATTCAGCAATTGCCCTTGAATCTGCAATTAGAATCATGAAAGAGGCAGAGGGGCATGCAGTCAAACTTGAAGGCGGTGCAGAAATCACTGAATCAATAAAGCGAATTCTAACCGCAGGTATCCCTGTAATGGGTCACTTAGGTCTAACTCCGCAATCAATTTACAAATTTGGCACCTACAGCGTTAGGGCAAAAGAAGATGAAGAAGCCAACAAATTAATCGAAGATGCTAAAATATTGGAAGCAGCCGGTTGCTTCGCTGTAGTACTTGAAAAAATACCTCGTGAACTAGCCAAAAAAGTTAGCGAAGCGATCGAGATTCCGACTATCGGCATTGGAGCTGGGCCGGATTGTGATGGTCAAGTCTTGGTATTGCATGATTTACTCGGTATTACCATGGATTTCTCGCCAAGATTCCTTCGCAGATACTTGAATCTAGCTGATGAAATCGACGGTGCGATAAAGCAATATTGTGATGATGTTCGTCAAGGGGATTTCCCTAACGAATCAGAAAGCTACACATCATAGACCAATACTGTAGACAAGTAATGCTCCTGAAAAGGCTCCAATGTCTACTGCAAATGCATGCCAGACCCCATACCTAAATGGTGGCAAATCATATCTGCCCCAAGATGTGCAAATCCAAACCCACAGCAACAGCGCACCATAACCGCCACAAAATACCGCACCCCATCCAGAAAACCAAACAATGAAAAATATCGTTCCAGGAGTGGCTAAACCTAGAGTATATTCAAACCAACGAGAGGCTTTATCTCTTACTAAGATGAAATAAAGCAGTGGTGAGAAGATTATTGAAGACAAAATAGCACCTTGTGGCGGTGATGGCCAATTATACTGAGGAGTGATATATTCCTGGAAGATTATTCCTATAATCATCCCAAACACTGCTGGAGCGATGATATGGCGCATTCCGGTTTGAAAATCAATACCATCAACACGGTCTAACTGAGAGTCATTAGACGAACTAGCGTAGACTGGAATGCCCCCCACCTTCTCGTCCATGGATATGCCAAACTGCGCTGGTGTTTGAGTCTTAGGGCATAGGAATTCTATCCGTACAAAATATAGGCAACCTATTGATAGGCTCGTCTATGGCGAAAGGAGAGATTGTTGCCGGTTGTTTAGCACCCCACCCTCCTCATCTTGTCTATGCAGAAAACCCATCGCAAAATGAGCCTGTGGCAGAGGGTGGTTGGGAGCAACTAAGATGGGGCTATGAACGGTTGCGTGAATCGCTGAAAGACGTAGACTATGATGCAATTGTAGTACTGTCGCCACATTGGCAGACCTATATTGGAACCCATTTCCTTGGCCTAGAGAATTTCCAAAGTCTTTCTGTTGACCCGATATTTCCCAACTTGTTTCGTTATCATTATGACATGAATGTCGATGTTGAATTAGCAAAGCAAATTCATGACAAAGCACAAGATGCTGGTCTAGCGGTGAAAATGATGACAAATCCCGATTTCCGAGTTGATTATGGGACGATTACCACCGGTCACATGTTTAGGCCAGAATGGGATAAGCCACTAGTAGTGATATCTAGTAATCGTTCAAGAGCTTATTATTCGGTAGAAGTTATGCAAGAAATGATGATGGAACTTGGTCGAGTCACTAGAGAAGCAATATTCGAGAGTGGCAAAAAAGTAGTTGTTTTGGCGAGTAATTCCTTATCTCATCGACACTTTACCACTGAGTCAAAAATTCCAGAAGACATGAGCAAAGAACACATTACTAGCCATGCAATGCACCTTTGGGACATGCGAATGATCGATTATATGAAATCTGGACAATGTCAAAGACTCATCGATGAAATGCCAGAATTTACTGAACAAGCAATTGCTGAAACCGATGGAGGCGCCTTCACATGGCTATTATCGACACTTGAAGTGCCTGATTATCCAGCGATTCTTCATGGATACGGCACCATAATCGGCACTGGAAATGCAATAGTTGAATGGCCAGTATACCAACACAAGGGGGAATAATAATGTCTGGAGGTGAAATTGTCGAATCATTTGTTGTGCCAGTTCACCCGCACACTGTTTTAGCACCACAGCAAAATGAAGGTTGGGCTAAACTTCGTGCTGCATATGACGAAGCAGCAGATATTATCACCAATAGCGGGGCAGATTTATTGATTATTTATTCAACAACCTGGCCCAGTATTATTGGTCATCAAATAATTTCAGATCCAAATCCAGAATGGGTAATGGTTGACCATGATTTTCATGACTTAGGATCAATCAACTATTCATTCAATATTGATGCTGAATTTGCTGCCATGTGGAATACTGAAAACCATTCGCGTGGACTGCAAAGCAGGTGCGTTAACTACCGTGGATTCCCCATCGATGTTGGCTCTGTAGTTGCTTTAACATTGTTAAATCCAGATAATAAAATACCTGCAGTAATAGTATCTTCAAATGTTTATGCAGACCGCAGTGAGACAACTGTACTAGCTAAGTCTTGTCGAGATTTAGTCAAAAAGACCGGTCGAAAGGCTGTTGCGATAACCGCAATGTCACTCTCCAATCGGATGTTTACCGAACACATTGAAGCGAAAGATGACCGGATTCATTCGCTGAAGGATGATGAATGGAATAGGAAAATATTAGAATTCTTGAAGGAAGGGCGACTGGAAGATGTCGGTCAATTATCCCGGACAATTCAACAACAAATTCGCGTACAAAAAGTAGTCAATTTCAAGCCGATGTGGTGGCTATCAGCAATGAACGAAAACCGCAATGACCTGACTGGAGAAGTGTTGGCATACGAAGCAATTCATGGTGCTGGGTGCGCAGTTGTCCACCTAAATCCAACACCTTCGGGAGCAGGAGACAAGGAATATGACGAAGATGAGGTAGAGGTATTCTCTGGGGAAAGAGGCGTATTAGATAACATAGTTTCAATTGAAGCAGAAAAGACTCCAACTGCTAGTGATAGCGGACCTGAACTTTGGGACCCAACAAATGCCGAAGGTTCAGTGAATACCGATGCCGCACCTAAGCCAGTTGGCGCATATCCACATGCGAGAAGAGTTGGTGATTTGCTATACCTCTCGGGTGTTGGCCCAAGACAACCGGGCACTAATGCAATACCGGGTGGTCCTATCCATGATGGGGAAGGAAAATCCCTTGACTATGATATTAAAGCCCAGACTCATGCGGTAATTGATAATATTTCTCGTATTCTAGAAGAAGCCGGCTCATCCATTGACAATGTCTTAGATGTTACATCGTTCTTGATTGACATGGACCGCGATTTCAAGGGCTATAACGAGGTTTGGGCTGAAACTCTTGGTAAGGTTGGGCCAACAAGAACTACACTAGCAATTCGGGCACTACCAACACCAATCGCTGTTGAAATGAAAGTAATCGCTAAGGTATAAACTACCGAATTTCGGATAAAATACACAGATTAATCTAGTAATCAATAACTACCTTCGGTGTTTGTCGGTACATAACCGCACTTGTATTACCGTATTACGGTAATTATGCACAATACAGGGGAAATTTGAATGCAGATAAAATCAGCAACTGAGAAATTGTTGAAAGGTGACATTTCAGGAGTGGTATCTGAAGTAAAATCAACCATCAAACGTTCATTAACACTTATTGGGCTAATCATCGTAACTGTAGCGGCGAGTATTGGCTCTGGGTTGTTTGTTCTACCATCATTCGCCGCAGCAGTTATGGGGCCTGGAATTTGGTTGGCATTCTTATTAGCAGGGCTGGTATTCTTGCCAGGAACACTATCCAAATCGGAATTAGCCTCTGCTATGCCGGAAAATGGGGGTGCATATATCTACCTTGAACGCTCATTTGGCCCATTAATTGGAACTATTAGCGGGTTAGGTTTGTGGGCTTCTTTCCTGCTAAAATCCGCCTTTGCGCTAATTGGATTTTCCGCATACATGTACGCAGTAACTAATTACTTTGATATTGAAACAAATTCTACCTTTATCATTATGTCAGCATTAGCATTAATTACCATACTCAACATACTTGGCATTAAGAAAGTCAAGGCCTTTCAAACCCCAATCCTTGCCCTAACTACCATTCTGATCCTCGCTATCTGCGTAATACAATTATTTGATGCAAATTTTGATTTCTCTCGTCCTATTGATGGAGCATTTGACGTTTCGAAAAATGACCCTATATTACTTGCAGAGGCTGCTGCATTAGTGTTTGTCGCCTATGCAGGAATTTACAAAGCCGGCGCTTTGGGTGGAGAAATAAAAGATCCAGAGAAGAATTTACCTTATGGCATGTTAATTTCCCTCTTACTAATCACTCTGCTTTATGTCGTTGTGACATTTATTATGATGGGAGCCATTGATGGAGAATGGTGGCTTACCGTTGATGGCGAGCCTAGAGAAGATCCAATATTTGCCTTCGTTGATGCCGTTGCATCAACTGAAATTGGTATTGCGATGGCTCTATTAGCGTTCTTAACTATGATTTCAGGGGCATTATCAGGCTTACTTGCTGCTTCAAGATTCTTATTTGCCATGGCTAAAGATTGTCTACTTCCTGATTCACTAAGTGAAACTAACAAACGCTTTGGCACTCCACAGTGGTCAATAATCATAACAGGAGTTGCGATGGGGGTCTGTATCCTTACATTACCTGTAAAAGATGTTGCCAAGTTAGCATCTGGTTTTCAAATAATGGTGATAGTGGCACTAAATGCCTGTGTTATTGTTTTGAGAAAAGACAACCCCAAGCATGACTGGTACAAACCAACATTCAGGTCACCGCTATTCCCATTCATCCAAGTTTTTGGAATCGTAGCTGGTGGTATACTAGTTTATCTAATGGGGACTAAAGCATTAATTGGGGCAGTTGCGGCATTGATACTTGGACTCTCAACATACAAGGTATATGGTGAGAAAAACTACCAACATGCTCGTAAAAATTTAGACAGCGAGTCAGAATAAAATTATACGCCCCTGCTCCAAGAACCATCAGCACCAACATTCCAGTATTGGATTTCTCCACTAACGTCAACATACCAACCGCTAGCACCTTGCTCAGTTTGATTGATTGCTTGCATTACCCCTAATTTACCTGCTTCTGTCGCAAGTCGAGTTCTTTCTTGCTCAGAAATTACCGG
>DUJK01000174.1:2431-7457 GCA_013329925.1 Candidatus Poseidoniaceae archaeon | reverse complement strand
ACCCAGTGTCTGATAAATTCAGCATCCTTGGTTTCAACGTTTAAACTAGACTTGGAATCTGGACATGGATTGTATATTCTATAATAGGGCATTGAAAATGGTGCAACTCCTGCTAACCAAAGCCAATTCCCGTTATTCACCGCCCAATCACTATCAACTAATTTACGCTCAAATATGTCCCGACCATGTGTCCAATTTTGCCATAATTGCCCACGAGTCAGGAAGCAAGATACGGCGTGTCTTCCAAGGTGGTGCATCCAACCTGTAGCGTTCAATTGACGCATCATGGCATCGATAAGAGGAAATCCAGTTTGACCCGACTCCCAAGCATCTAGAAGGACTTGGTTTAATTTTCCCCAAGCGATTTCTTTACACTGAGAATTGCCTGAATCTTTATCCCAATTGCTTACCGAACGTGAGAGAAGGTAGAACATTTCTCTAAACAAAATTTGTCCGTGAATTGACACTGGAGGTACAGTATGTTGACTTGATTGTTGTATTTTTGAGCATGCATTCCACAATCGTCGTATTGACAGGCAGCCAGTGCTAATGTAGGGCGACAATCCAGTGGTTGTAGGTTCCATTGGATTACCTGCTAAATTTGTTGAAATGGACTTGGGTTTATTGAAACTATTAACATAATCGTGTTGAGATATTACCTTCTTTTCCAATCTTATAATTGCTTCACTTTCCCCACCACGGAAATAGCCAGATGTGCTTAGCAGGGGTCGGATTTCATCTAGTGAAATTTGATATTTGGATTTAACCGATAGACCTTTTTCGTGGCTATTTGATGCTGGATTTAGATCATTTATATTGAACACAATATTATCGAAATCTCCGAATTCAGTTTTGAACAATCGGACCATATCTTTCATTGATTTGGGTGGTTTATATCCCGAGGACTTTACGATTGCTTCAACGTCAAGGATTGTTTGAGTTGAAGGTATTGATTTGGTAGACCAGGTTTGATTGGTGTTGATTAATTTTTTTTCAATTAATTCTAATTGTGTTCTATCCGAAGGATTGGTAGAATACTCGGTTAGTAAAATTACCTCGAGTGGTTGTAGTTGTTCCTTGATTGACTCTAAGACATCTAAACAATTACCTGAAAAAACCTGTAAGTCTAAAGCTAATTTATTTTTCAAATTTTGATGCAGATCCTCAACACAATCGAACTGAAATCGTAGTCTATGCTCCCCCATATTTTGAGTGCTTTTATGATAAATTTCTTCCTCAAAGATGTATATTGGAAGAATAAAATCGGCATTATCTGAGTCATAGGCCCAAGACAATACTGGATTGTCATGGATACGCAATGAGTTACGGAACCAAACAATAGCGACTTTCATTGTTTTGGGTGGCTGATTAAAGTTTTAAACATCTGTCTCTTTTCACGGTAAAAAGAAAGCTCTATACAAAGCCTAACGGATTACGGTATTATTGACATTCGTGGATTGAGTACAAAAAATGGTGCAGGGAGTGGGATACGAACCCACGAACCCATATGGGACCGGATCTTAAGCCCGGCGCCTTTGACCACCTCAGCCATCCCTGCAGGTGGCCGTAGAAGAGGCATCATTTGAATTAAACGCCTATTCGACGAGAGTCCAGCCACCATCTACATTGATTATTTGCCCCGACAAATGAGCTGATTCAAGTAAGAACTTAGCCGCATTAGCAATATCTTTTGGTTCCCCAGAACGGCCCATAGGAACTTTTTCCAGTACTGATGCAAAATGTTCTATTTCCCAATCTGCAGAAATAATTGCCCCTGGAGCAATGCAATTCACTCTAACATGGGGATGTAAATCTCCAGCGAGATTGATCATCATCTGTCTTAGCGCATTTTTGCTCGACGTGTAATGAGTCAAATCTTGCCAAGCCCTGCCTTGGGAGGTATCCACTAGACCTATCACTGAGCCTGATTTGGCCTTGAGTTGTTCATAAAATCCCTTCGTGAGCAGGAAAGGAACCTCGACATGAATTGTAAAATTTTTCTTGAACTCCTCAAAGGTCAATTCTTCAAAACCTATGGGCTGATATACTGAGGCATTGTGTATCAAACCGAACAATCCACCATATTCTCTCACCTTTGGGTGATTTGTGACAATATCGATAAGGTCGCCTATATTGTCATTTAGTAAGTCAGTCTGCACTATATCACCACAAATTTCCCCATCATTTGACTCACTATGCTGGTTGATTATTGATTGTGCTTCCGAAAGTGAATTCCTAACATGAATCAAGACATAGTAACCGGATTGCATTAGCATTGAAGATATTGCAGCGCCAATCCTACGACCCCCGCCAGTAATGAACACCACAGGTTTAGCCATGGTATACGCTTGAGTTTCTCAGTCAATAAATGTCGTATGAAATCAAATCGGTAATTTACAATACATTACTACACCTTTTAGACTAGTATTCACTGGATTAATGTGCGGGGGTATTAAATGACCATTAGACATCTTCCAATGGCTGATGATAAACCTACTGACAAACCAAAACGTCGACTGCCAAGTTGGTTTAGGACTCGCCTACCAAGTGGCGAACAACAACGCCTTTACAATGACACCAAAGCATCGGTAAAAGACAATAAATTACATACTGTTTGTGAAGAAGCAAAATGCCCTAACATCCATGATTGTTGGTCTAGTGGCGATGCCACCTTTATGATCGCAGGCCAAGAGTGCACCAGAGCATGTAAGTTCTGCGCAGTTGGCACTATACGTCGTCCACCGCCGCTAGATATTGAAGAACCGATGCATCTTGCAGACGCAGTTGAATCAATGAACCTAAAACACGTTGTGATAACTGTGGTCAACCGTGATGACTTGCCTGATAGCGGGGCAGCTCACTACAAGGCTTGTATTGATGAAGTGCACAAGCGTTCTCCAGAATTGACCCTGGAACTGCTTTGTTCTGACTTAGCCGGGGATTTAGACGCCCTCGAACTACTACTCGAAGACAGCCCACTGCGAGTATTTGCTCATAATGTCGAATGTGTACCAAGATTGGACCGCTATGTCAGAGATGCTAGGGCTTCATTTAGTCAGTCTATAGAAATTTTAAAGCATGCAAAAATAGTACGTCCTGACATAATTACTAAGACTTCCTTAATGGTTGGTTTAGGCGAAACTGATGAGGAGATCTCTGAGGCTTTGAAATTAATCAGAGAGGCTAATGTCGACTTAGTCACAATAGGCCAATACCTAGCACCATCGGCAAAGCACCTGAAAATCGATCGTTATCCTGAACCTGAAATGTATGATATTTGGGCACAAGAAGCGATTCAACTTGGTTTCTCGGGAGTTGCCTGTGGACCGTTGGTCAGATCATCATACAAGGCTGGTTTATTGTATAGAAAAACCTACGACCCAAACAATAAAGAAATCTTACCTGGAGCTTATGTAAGAGTGCAAGAAAGAATTATTGAACAACAAATTATCAACAATAATATTGCTAATGAGGTGATGTCTTGACTGGTAGAAAGACTGCGGTAACAACTCCATACACAATTGGAGTACCTCCATTCAGACCCGGTGAAAAGGCAGATTTTGGCGGCAAATTCAAAGAGCAGCCTGAAGACTTAAATCGCCCTGACCCGGTCAAATCAACCGCTCAAGATACCGCTGAACATGCATCTGGACTTGTCAGAGTACTAACTGATGAGCATGAAGCAAAAGGTGAATGGATTCCTGAAATTTCTACTGAAAAACTAGTCCTTGGATTAGAGTACATGATGCGCCTCAGGATTTTTGATGACCGAATGCTAAAGATGCAGAGAACTGGTAAATTATCGTTTTACATGCGCTCTTTTGGCGAAGAAGCCGTAGCAATTGCGCAAACTATGGCACTGGAGGATAATGACTGGATTTTCCCTTCATACCGTCAACCAGGTGCTCAATTTGTTAGAGGCAGAGATATGGTTAGCATGATCTGCCACTGCATCGGAAATACTGAAGACAATGTCAAAGGAAGACAAATGCCGGTTCATTACACATGGAAAGAAGGCCGATTCATTTCAATTTCTTCTCCAGTAGGAACTCAGTTTTCTCAAGCTGTTGGCGTAGCGATGGCCAGCGCCTACAAAGGATTGGATGAAGCATGTATCACCTGGCTGGGTGATGGAACCTCTGCGCAAGGTGATTACCACTATGCGCTTAACTTTGCCTCGACTTTCAAACCACCAGTAATTCTCAACGTAGTAAATAATCAATGGGCAATTTCAACCCACCAAAATCTTGCCACCGGTGGCAGAACGTTCGCTGAGCGTGGACTTGCTTACGACATACCTTCAATCCGTGTTGATGGCAATGATTTCCTAGCTCTCTACAGTGTTACAAAATGGGCAAGGGAAAGAGCGAGTGCTGGACTAGGTCCAACTCACATAGAGGTATACACTTACAGAGCAGGTGCTCACTCTTCATCTGATGACCCATCAGCATATCGACCTGATGACGAATTCAAATATTGGCCTGGCGGAGACCCTGTGGAGCGTTTGAAAGCCTATTTAATCAAATCTAATCAGTGGGATGACAAAAGGCATAAACAACTTGAGCAGAAAATCGACGATGAAGTCATGGCCGCTTACAAAGAAGCCTGTGAGTTTGGTGACTTAGCAAGTGGACCTTACCCACCAGCCTCTACAATATTTACTGAAGTGTATGAAACTGTACCATGGCATGTTCAAGAACAACGTGAGGAACTAGGGAAGTAGGTGATTATCATGGCAAAAATGAATATGATTGCATCTCTTAACTCCGCCCTTGCTCACCAACTTGCGAGAGACGAAAATGTTGTAATTTTCGGTGAAGACGTTGGCTATTTTGGCGGCGTTTTTAGAGTAACTGCGGGCTTACAAGAAAAATTTGGCGCCCATCGTGTATTTGATTCACCACTAGCAGAAGGCGGCATTGCTGCTATTGCCATGGGCATGGGATTAAACGGACTTAGACCAGTTGCAGAGATTCAGTTTGCCGACTATATCTTCCCTGCATATGACCAAATTGTCAATGAAATT
>DUJK01000174.1:0-2161 GCA_013329925.1 Candidatus Poseidoniaceae archaeon | reverse complement strand
CCAATTCGCTGACTATATTTTCCCGGCGTATGACCAAATTGTCAATGAAATTGCCAAATTGAGGCATAGATCTGGTGGAGAATTTTCAAGCCCAGTCACCTTTAGAACACCAGCTGGGGGGGGCATAAAAGGTGGACATCACCACTCACAATCCCCTGAGGCTCAATTTACTCACACTCCGGGATTGAAAGTCGTATACTGTTCAAATCCATATAACGCAAAAGGTCTACTTACCTCTGCAATTGAATCTAACGATCCAGTAATCTTCTTCGAACCTAAAAGGTGCTATAGAGGGCCATTTTATGGCGACCCTCACAAGGTACCTACATGGAATAGCCACCCAGACGGGGAAGTGCCAGAGGAGTATTACTCTATACCACTTGAAGAAGCACGAATTGTCAAACAAGGCTCTGCTTGCACGGTCATATCATGGGGTGCAATGGTCCATGTTGCCGAACAAGCCATCAAGAATTCAGGA
The DNA here is from genome assembly GCA_013329925.1 of Candidatus Poseidoniaceae archaeon. Lineage (GTDB taxonomy): Archaea > Thermoplasmatota > Poseidoniia > Poseidoniales > Poseidoniaceae > MGIIa-L1 > MGIIa-L1 sp8734u. The sequence continues at coordinate 1,683 of DUJK01000174.1, read as the reverse complement.
ATTGATTGTGAATTGATCGATTTACAAACCTTAGTACCTTGGGACAGAGATACTGTAGTCAATTCTATCAAAAAGACTGGGCGTTGCGTTATCGTCCATGAAGCACCCAAGACCAGTGGTTTTGGTGCTGAGATGAGTGCGTCAATTCAAGAGAGATGTTTCTATCACCTAGAGGCTCCAATCATTCGTGTCACAGGTTGGGACACACCTTTCCCACATACAACAGAGTGGGATTACTTACCAAGTCCAGAGAGAATTGCTGATGCAATAAAGCAAACACAGGAGGAATAATAGTGGGAATATATGAGTTTAAGTTACCAGATATAGGCGAAGGAGTTGTTGAAGGAGAAGTTGTTGAATGGATGGTTGCAGTCGGAGATTCAATCAAAGAAGATGACCCGATTCTATCGGTAATGACCGATAAAGCCACTGTGGAAATACCTTCACCAGTCAATGGAGTTGTCTCTAAGATTATTGGAGAGCCAGGCGACATATTGCCTGTTGGAGAAGTCTGTATAGAATTTGAAGTTGATGGAGATGGCAATGCGTCAAGTAAACCTGCAGCAAAACAAGAAGAAGTCGTAAAAGAGACTCCTAAAGTTGAAAAAGCGACAAAACCAAAACCCGAACCGGTCGCAGTAAAGGCTGCAGAACCTGTTTCAGCACCTGAACCAGTAGTTCGGGCTGCAGGGACAAAGGCACTGGCTAGCCCTGCAGTAAGGCAGAGAGCAAGACAAGCCAATATCGATTTGCAACTAGTTGCGGGATCAGGACCTGCTGGTAGAATAAGCCACGGGGATTTAGACAGACACATCGCAGGAGGGGCGGGGGGAGCAACTAGTTTCGCGCCGCTTGGGTCAAGCACTAAGACAAAACTAACTGGTACTGAAGAAATCAAGGTGATTGGACTTAGAAGAAAAATCGCTGATAGTATGATGGCATCTTACAGCAGTATTGCACATTTCTCATATTTCGAGGAAGTTGACGTTACTGCTCTTGAGGAATTACGACAACATCTCAATGCAACAAGACCTGAAGGAGCACCGAAATTAACCTACTTACCATTCATCATGCAAGCATTAGTCAAAGCACTACGGGAAAGCCCGGAATGTAATGCTCTGTACGATGATGAGGCAAATCTTGTGACCAGACATCAAGCTATCCACTTAGGAATTGCCACACAAACCGATAGAGGACTCTATGTTCCTGTGGTCAAGCATGTCGAAGCCATGGATATCTGGCAGTCTGCTGGAGAAATGATTAGAGTAACATCTGCCACCAGAGAAGGTAAAGCAAGTGCTGATGATTTGAGCGGTTCAACATTTACTATAACCAGCCTAGGTAGACTTGGTGGACTTGGTGCAACTCCAATAATCAACAAACCAGAAGTGGGAATCTTAGGAGTTCATAATGCCAAAGAAAGGGCAGTTGTAAGAAATGGCCAGATTGTCGTAAGGCGAATGATGAATCTATCTTCATCATGGGACCATAGAGTCGTAGATGGACATGATGGGGCTACTCTGGTTCAAAGAGTCAAAACCTATCTTGAAAACCCTGCTACAATCTTCATGTGAGTGATATTATGCAGACAAAAAAATGCCAAGTATTAGTCATTGGAGCAGGGCCCGGAGGCTACGTTGCGGCAATTAGAGCTGGACAACTAGGACTTTCAACCATCATTGT
>DUJK01000173.1 GCA_013329925.1 Candidatus Poseidoniaceae archaeon | reverse complement strand
TCTATTTCTGGAGTACCAAGATCATATTCATTGGGTGTGACTTATGACTTCACCATCAATTTACAGCATGCAAGTAATGAGGATGGCGGCTACATGCTATGGGATTACAACAGTGGAACTTTAACACCTGGTGAAGGTAGTAAGACTGTTGATGATGAGCCAGGAGCAATATCACAATCTGAAGTCGGCAATAATTGGGCAGTTAGCTGGACTGCTCCTTCAGAAGATGTAGGAAGTGTCGCATTCCAATTAGTTGGTAATGCAGTAAATGGAAATGGGCAATTTGATGCTGGAGATTTGTGGAATATTCTTTCATTCTCGATTAGTGCGCCCGATTCTACCTACGAAGATGATGAAGCAAATCGTGACCTTAGAACAATAAGCGTCGGTGATTATGATTCATTATTTGTCGCTGTCGAGGACCCTGCTGCTCTAGAGGCTGAGCGCCAAGAAGGTATTGCGGATGATTTCTTCAACAATGGAAATCTGTTTTATTGGACAACTTTGGCTATAATTATCCTTGGTGCAGTTGTACAAGGTGAATTTTATGAACGAAAATTCGGTGGAGGGCCACCACACTTAGACATGAGTCTTGCCGTGCCTCAAGGAGTTAGAAGAGGAGTTTTGAGTATTGTTACAATCTTATTATTTGCCTGGGCGTTAGACTCATCACAAGCATGGGGAGTGGTCTTGGTAACTGGTATGCTGATGCTATGGGCTATTTTTGGCGTATATCGGACAGTAGTTCAGGCTAGAGCTCCAAAACAATACACTGATTTAGTTTGAAGGTGATGTTCTGACAATCCATTTGGGGACCGACTCAAATATTCGGCTTCAATCACACACTGAAGAATTGTTTGCTCGTTGTGGATTACTTATTTTCACTTGGATAATAGTATCAATTCCTTGGCTAATAAATATTGATTCTGTGTTAGAATATCTAATAATAAAATTAGATCCGTGCGAGGTTGAATGTTTGAATCTATACCAACCTGAGAAATGGTCTGAATTAAGGTGGCTTGCTTCTGCAATACTAGGATTTGCCACTGTAATGCCGTTAATGAGTCATCAATTTTGGTCATTTGCTAAACCAGGTTTAACTAGCAGTGAGCGAAAGTTATTGAGAATATCAATAATTTTAATTCCGTTCATATTCCTTGCAGTATCATACTTCACATTATTTATTGCCTTACCATATTTATTTTCTCTTGGACATTCTATACAATCTGATTACGGTTTTGTAGCAAAATATGACGTCATAAATTTGATTGGATTTTCCACTGCAATAATATGGATGGAAATGATTGTAGTATTCGCTGCATCAGTTATGATTGCCTCTGGTTTAACTGGGAACATGGATTCAAGTAACGCAAATTGGTGGCGAATAAGAGTTTATGGAATTGTCATAATGTTGACTCTATTATCGTTTTATGAAAGAACCACAAACGGACTCTTAATGGCTCTATCTAGCATATTACTAATCGAATTATTGTGCAGACCGTGGACGACTAAAGCCCCAAGATATCAGATTGGCATGGAAGAGAAATTCGATTCGCGTGGTGAGATTGTGACTTATTTGCATGTGATTTGTGGTTGCAAAGGTCAGCAGTATTCAACGCTAAATTTTCCTCATACAAATATAGAAAATGTATGTAGTCAACAGGATAAGCAGGATGATTTGTTGAGGATTTTAATGTATAATCAGCCGGATAACATCTTGCTATACCAATGTGAAAACCAACAATTTGTCAATAAGTTTCAATCGCTAATATCATCCACTAAAAGTAAAATTATCATCAAATAATCTAGCATAACTCCCAAGATTTGATACCTAGCAGACTCTTGCTATGGTTGATGAAAGACAAATGGTTGGGTATACCACTAATCATTTTACTACTCAGTGCATCACTGATTTCATTTTTTAATCAAGACCAGATTGAAGATTGGTTGCAAAATAATTCACTTAGTAAAAATCAAGAGGAAATTAACACTCTTGGTATTCAGCAAAATGAAAATTGGCCAGTATTAATCGTAAACTTTCAAGACCAAATGATGGACTCCCATTCCGCTGTAACTCAGGCTGAGCAATTATTAGTCCCACACTCGCAAGAATATTTTAGCCAATTATCTAATGATTATGTAAATTTGTCAATCGACATACACCAAACTGTGGCTGTAGCTGATGGCGATTTAGCAGATTATGGCGGTGATAACGGTGTCGAAAGAGATTCATCTAACAATGGTCTTCATTTACCAATGAACTTGGCAAGTGAGGTGATAAATGCCAACAAGAATCAGTTGAATTGGAGTAAATATGACCTAAATTCAGACGGTTATGTTGACAGATTACTAATATTACACACAACTGTAGGCCAAGAAGTAGGAGGTAACTCAAATCGGATCTGGAGCCACTTCACTACACTGGATGAAATTATAGACCTTGGAGATGGATTGAAAGTTGGCCATTACACTATGGCAGGTTTAGGATCTGGCCAATCCGGATTTGGTACTGCTATGCATGAAATGTTGCACCAAATGGGTGCGTATGATTTGTATCCTTCACATGGTCAACAAAGTTCACTTTGGAAAGGTGTTGGTGATTGGGGTATAATGGCAAGTGGTAATTGGAATGGTGGAGGTAGCAAGCCGGCACTACCAATGTCGTCTACTATGGAAACAATCGGTCTGGATAACTATCAGGTTGTTGACCTATCCTGGATACAGGATGACGGGTTTTGCCAAGGGCCTGAATTAATATTTGATGTTGGACAAAACTCAAATGTGAACTATAAAATTATGATAGGTCAAGATGAATATGTTTGGATTGAATATCGGGGCGATAATGTGTATGATAATTTACTCCCTGCAAGTGGTGTTTTGGTTTCATACCAAGATTTTTCTGTAGATGGTTTTGATGATAATGAATTAAATGTTGATAATCAAAGACCATATCTAAAAATCATTGAAGCAGATGGGCGACAAGATTTGCTACAAGGAATGAATGATGGTGATGCTAGTGATGTTTTTACTAACGGAACCACATTTGGCAGCAAAGGAGTAGAAATACGTAATCATGATGGTTTCTTAGTAGACTGGTATGCAGAAGTATCTATCGAAATTAAACCGGTGATAAAAATAAAATCAGACTCTTGTCAATCTGAATTAACCGGCAACTTACCAGACCATTCAATTACTATGTTGATTAACGAATCAATTGAATTATCACTATTATCAACTATTGATTGTCAAATATCAAACCAACTACAATCCACAGACGGGCGATTAATTGCCATCTCTGATAATGAATTATACGCCGGTATAGAGAAGAAATTAACGCTTACATTCAACTCCGTAAGCAACCCTAACAGTTTAACTAAACTTACCGGGAAATTGGTTTGCGGG
>DUJK01000213.1:16899-19243 GCA_013329925.1 Candidatus Poseidoniaceae archaeon | reverse complement strand
TGGAGCAAGGAAATATTGCACTTCGACTGCACCATTGTAAAATGTGAAGTTTATCGATAGCGGATAGTTTTCACCAAAGCCAAGTTCTAGAGTATCTACGTCCCCAACTACTTTGTTTAGTGGGTGTAGGTAACCAAGTGAGTATTGGCTGTGTGCTGGTTTGTCAAATTCCAATAGTTGAAGGTCATCTTTGTCAAAAAATACTTGAATATTCTTGTTAGGTCCGCTAGCGCTGACTCTGAACTCATTGTCTTTTATCGCTAGAGTCATCATATCGCCACCAAGTCTTGCGGCTCTAAGAATTCTAATGAAGTCCTTGCCACTCAAATGAACCTTGCATTGAGGTTTTAATGGCGGCAGGGAAGGAACAGTAATTGTTGATGGATCAATAGTACGTATTTCACCCTCCACGTTGCCTAATTTAGCATGTAGCATCCCAGATCCTGCATCCGTTTTGATATTCAACATCTCGTCAGGATTGCCGATGCCAACAATATCTCTAATGACATCAAGCTCAAACGCTACTGATGATTCATCAAGTTCCCATGTATCAAATGCTGCTGAATCAATGTCCATCTGAATCATTGCAACATGTGAATGGTCAACAACACGTATGTGAAGGCTATTTTCTTTAAAATCGAATTTAGCATCCTCAACTACTGCCTTTAACGTATCCAAAATCTTGCTCATCAGGTCTAACCGGGCTGTGACGTTCAACATGAGATAGCACCCCTCTCTAATATCAATGGATTTTCGACGGCTTATGAACTTACCATACCGAATTGTACCCTGTATTGCAATTAATGACATTAGCATAATGCTTTGGAGTTATATTTTCTTGAAACTCAAGTAATACCTCGAATTCTTAACTGAGGAATTTCTCGCAGTGGCATGGGCGATATTGTTGAACCCTTGTTAAAGGAAGACGGTGAGGCTTACAAGGCCGCGGTACTAATCCCAACCATCAACAATGCAGAGGAATTAAGCATTGTTCTGGAGCGCTTGTCAAAGCAAACATACCCACACTTTGAAGTGGTAATTTCCGATTCAAAATCCAAAGACAACACCAAGGAAATATGCGAGAAATACGGGGCTACTTGGATTGAAGACTCATCTAATAATCGTGCTGATGCGTGCAATTTTGCGCTAAAACAAATGGACCATGATTTGGTTTTGTTTACCGATGATGACACTGTTCCGCCCCTTGATTGGGTAGAGAAACTGATTCGCTGGTTCAAAGACCCTGAAGTTGGTGCTGTAGGAGGACCAAACTTTGCCCCAGATGATGATTCATTTGGCGCCAAATGTGCTGATGTTGCATTCTGTACCAAATTTATGACCGCAGGTACAAGATACGGCGCTCAACCAAAAGGTGAACTGGTTCGTATTTCACACAACCCTGGAGTAAATTGCGCTCACAGAATGGCCAACTTAAGAGAAGTCGGTTTCTTTGAAGAAGGATGCATTGGAGCGGAAGACGTGGTGCTAGACGCGAAAATTCAACGTAAAGGCCACAAATTATTCATCGACCCATCCAATGTTATGCCTCATCGACGCAGAGTGCCTTTCAAGCCGTATATGAAGCAAATGCGCAATTACGGCTACACTAGAATGGTTGCCAATAAACGCTGGCCAGAAATCTCTCGTTGGTCTCATACGGCCATTGGTTTCTTCCCGCCACTAGTAATATTCTCGATTATTGGATTAGTCTATGGATTATTTTCAGGCGGTGCAGCAGATGAGTATTGGCTATCGGTATCTGGAGAATGGACATTACCACGTCTAGCTTTCCATGGACTTGGTGGCTTAATGCTGTTCTATGTGGCATTGTGTTGGCTAGGCGCCGCAATTGGCACCTCACCTCATCGCAGCATAGGAACTGTGTTCTTAGCTCCATTATTCGTCTTCCTTGCTCAATGGGCATATGGACAGGGCGTCATCAAGGCATGGCGAGAAATACGTCAAACTGGCGGTAAAGCCGGAGTGGGCAATCAAATTGATGACCGTATCCGTACTGTTTGAAAGGGTGTAAAAACCAGTTTTTTACTGGTTAAACCGCCGTAACTGATTAGTTAGATGAATTAAGCAGCCACACTATGAGCGGACTTTCTTTCATGGAACGTTTGTCCGCATTAGACAAGCCAGATGAAGGGAACGACACCGAACAGATTTGGTTTATTATTAGGACATTTCTTGGCATTTTAAGAGTCTTAATTTTCGTTTCTATCATCATTATTGCGGAAATGTTGGAAGAAATTTTTATTGGCAACCTAAGCCTTGCAGTCTGGTCATTAATCGTTGGAATACCGATGTTTGTATTGATCTCTTCACTGATTATACTTGG
>DUJK01000213.1:11779-16492 GCA_013329925.1 Candidatus Poseidoniaceae archaeon | reverse complement strand
ATCACCGGTTTGGATAGTCCATTGACTGGCATAAACACCTTCTGCGGCAACTAAATCATCGTGCTTGCCTCGTTCAACAACTGCACCATCAACCATGCAAACTATCTCATCTGCATTACGAATAGTGCTCAACCGGTGAGCCACCGCTATTGTTGCCCTATCACTGCCACTAGCAATCAAATTCTCTTGAATCCGTCTCTCAGTTTCCGCATCAAGAGCACTTGATGCTTCATCAAGAATTAGTAGTGAAGGTTGTTTCAATAACGCTCTTGCTAACGATACTCTAGCGCGTTGGCCACCGCTTAGTTTAGCACCTCTATCTCCCACCATGGTGTCTAAATTATCTTCCAACTCTTGGATGAATTCCCAGGCACCTGCTAGTTCTAGAGCGCGTTGTAGTTCCTCATCTGTGGCAATTTGGTTGTAAATCACGTTGTCCTTAATACTACCATAGAACAAAAACGGTTCTTGACTTACAAATCCTATTTTATCTCTGACTGAATCAAGCGTATAATCATCAATTGATCGGCCGTTGATTAGTACACCACCACTACTGGGTGTGTAATAACGCATTAGAAGTTTCAGAATGGTTGTCTTGCCTGCTCCGGTGTGACCCATTATTCCAAGGAAGTCTCCACCTTCGGCTTTGAAAGAAATACCGCTGAGCACTGGCACTGAAGTATTTGGATAAGTGAAAAAGACATTGTCAAACTCAACTGAGGTAATTGCCTCATCTAGTTCAATTGCATCAGGTTTGTCAAATATCTGCGGCTCTAAGTCAACCACAGTAAATACTCTTCTCGCAGCAGCTTCGCCTCGCTGCAATTGATTGATTAAAATTCCAAAGATGAATAGTGGCATCGTCATTCTGGTGCTGATTAGTAAGAATGTCACAAGTTCCCCAGTGGTAATCTCGCCCTCTCCCGCCAGTGAACCACCGACTGATACTAGCAAGCCAAATGCTACACCAGCAATCGCGTAAATCATTGGAACGAAGCGGTTGCGGTCTTGGCTAGCCCCAATCGCTTGGTCACGATATTCGCCAGATTCACGATTAACCCTGTCTGATTCCCAGTCTTGCGCATTGTAGGCTTGAACAACAGAAATACCAGATATCATGTTCTCTAATACTGCTGTGATATCACCAGTTGATTCACGCTGTTTACGATATTTTCTCTGTACTCTAGTAGAAAACCAGTAAACTAATGGTATAATGAATACCAGTGGACCGAATAAAACCGCAGCCAGTTTCCACGACATTAGTATCAAAATGGTAAATGCAGTGAAGAATGTTATTACAATTCTAATTATCGAGGTAGATGAATCTGAAACCACATCCTCTAGCTGGTTCACATCACTCGAAAGCACGGACATGATTTGACCTGTTTGCCGCATGTCGTAATATGACGCTTCCATAGCGATTAGTGAGCGAGTGGCATCCATCCGCAAATCATGTTGTATTCGGTAACCAAGCGTCTGCCATGAATACTCAGATAAACCCTGAAATATTGCTAGAAAAAAGAATCCCAAGAAAATTAATGTTCCATAACCAACTTCTGTGGTCCCGGGTAAGAATGTGACAAAGTCTTGCAAAAATTCCGGCCCGCTCATCTCCTTAGTGGTAAAATAATCAATGGCATAACCGATCGCCACGAAGGGCATTAAATCGAATACCCTCGCCATTGCGTTAGAGGTAATACCCGCAACAACCCGTTTAGGATAGCGCTTTGCATAAGGGACAATCCGCCAGATTTGTCGTCCGACGACTTGAGATTTCTCATTTTCAGCATTAGGAGACATTAGGTCCGCTTCTTGTTCAGTAGATGCCCCGTATGCCATAAACTAAGCCCGACTAAATCACCTTTTGAATTCTCGTAGAGTATCTAGTAGAGATATTATTAGCAAATCATTCATGAGGGACCAGCGGTTGTAGGCATACATGGGACGACGTTCGACAAATAATGCTGTGATGATTTGCTTGTTCTTTTTGTGCCAAATCATGGCGCCAATGGCACTAGCAAATGATACAGATGTGCCCAAAGCATTTGTCACTTCTAGTACAGAATTGGAAGATTTGAAGTCGATCTCAATTGAGCCTAGTTATGAATTGTCTAACGGCTGGTTTTCCCCAGAATATTCAGCCGGTGAAATCACCTTACTATACCGCGATGCATCTGTTGTTCCTATCGATAACTGGGTAGAATGGACTGGACAAGATGCTCTATCTGGACAATACGTAATCACCCACGAGTTCCCAGTACCAACCGAGTGGAAGCACCAATTATCGCAACAGGGAATTGATTGTCATTCATTCATGCCGCCCAACGGTTTTAATTGCCACTTCAATTCAGTATCCATTGAAGAGCTAAAAGAATTGGAAGTTTTGGGGATTCTGCAACTTGACTCTGTTGATAAGATTAGACATGGCTTAGCACAATCACTAACTGAGAAAGGTGAAGCGGACATAGATTTGATTCTCTCTGGCCATCAACTACCCGAAGATGTTTTTGAGCAACAAAATATCGAGATATATTCCCATAGTGGCAGATTTGCATCTGCCAACACTGATATTTTAGGAGTCAAATGGCTTGCATCACAAGGAGAAATTGAATGGCTTGAGGAGACTCCGGTGTCATTCTTTGTCAACTCTGTTGCAAATACCATAATCAATTCAGATGACATACAAGATAACCTAAAGATGTCAGGATTGGATGGCAGTTGGAATGGTTTAGATGGTAGTGGGATAATCGTAACTGTTGCCGACACGGGACTGGACAGCGGAATTAATGACGCAACCATGCACCCAGATTTCAGCGACCATATTCATGATATTTATTCATGGCCAGAACCTCAATGGAGATGCACATGGAACACACCAACAGACCCAGGCCCATGTGATGACGGAGCCATTGATGACCATGGACATGGAACGCACGTTGCTGGCTCGGTTCTAGGGGATGGAACTGTTAGCAGTGGATCTATTGTTGGAATCGCTCAAGAGGCCTTACTCCACTTTCATGCATTTGAGCAATCAGGCGGACTCGGTGGCCAGCCTGCAGATTTAAACGATTTTTTCGACTCTGCTGTGGAGAATGGTAGCCGTATACATACAAACTCTTGGGGCAGTTGTGATGCCCGACCTGCAGGCCCAGGAACGCCTTGTAATACCTACGGTTTGTACTCATCCAATTCAATGGAGATTGATTTTGGAGCCCGTGCCAATGAAGAATTAATTATCATGTTTGCCAATGGTAATGATGCAGCACACGGTGGTACAGTTTCTCTAGACACTATGCTGTATGAAGCAACTGCAAAAAATTCTATTTCAATAGGTGCATCTGAAAATTACCGGCCAGCGTTTGGTTCTGCTTCAGATAACTACAGCGGAATGGCTGACTTTTCAGGACGGGGGCCAACCGAAGATGGCAGAATAAAGCCTGATTTCGTTGCCCCAGGGACACAGATATTATCGACTAAATCTCGCTCTGCTGGTGCATGTGGCTGGGGCTCGTTTGACTCTGATTATTGTTACATGGGCGGCACTAGTATGGCCACTCCAATTGCAGCTGGGGCGACAGCGCTTTTATTGGAACACCTCATTGAAAATGAAGGTGTTACAAACCCGACCTCTTCGCTGGTCAAAGCGATATTTGGCGCATCAAGCCATGATATGATTGGACAGTATTCAAGCCCGACAATTGGTGCTGGAAATCCAATTCCCAACATGCATGAAGGTAATGGTTTATTGAACATGTTCAGTGCTGTTCAAACCAGCTTCTTCCAAGGAGAATCTGTTTCAACTGGAGATAATAGTGGGTGGAGTTTTACGCTACCTGCTACACCACATGACTTGCAGATTGCTTTGGCATATATCGACCCAGAAGCCACTCCCGGAGTCACTCCATATCTAGTTAATGACTTAGATTTGGCCGTAAAAAGCCCTACAGGGGTTTGGACCAGCTTAAATGATGATTTGAATAATCTACGAGTTATGAATTTTTCATCTCCTGAGGCTGGAACGTGGGAAGTTCATGTTAATGGGACTAATATCCCGACTGGGCCACAATTTTTCTCACTAGCAATAAACCATAATGTCCCATTGGTAAACCTCACTATGGACGCTGACTTAGACGGCATTGAAGACAGTGATGATGATTGCCCAATAACTTATGGCAATTCTAACACCGACCGCACGGGTTGCCCAGATACCGATGGTGATGGATATTCTGATCCGGACCCTGCTGGAATTAATGGGCCTGTTTGGACTATTTCTGATGGTGCTGATGCTTTTGATCTTGAACCAACCCAATGGGCTGACCAAGATGGAGATGGATTTGGCGATAACTCACTAGGATTCCAAGCAGATGCTTGTCCAGTTTCACCTGGAACCTCAACACTAGACCGGTTCGGGTGTGGTGATTCGGACAGCGATGGGTATTCTGACCCAGATGGTGGTTGGTTCATAGCCAACGGTGCTGACTCTTGCCCAAGTGTGAGTGGGAGTTCTAGTGCCGACCGCTCTGGCTGCCCGGATGATGATTCAGACGGCTACTCTGACCCAGATCCTTCAGGAACCAATGGTCCTGTTTGGACTGTAACTGATGGTGCTGACGCGTTTACTGGCAATGCTACTCAATGGGCTGACGGTGATAGTGACACCTTTGGTGACAACACCTCAGGAACATTTGGCGACTCATGTGTTGGCGTGACCGG
>DUJK01000213.1:0-11386 GCA_013329925.1 Candidatus Poseidoniaceae archaeon | reverse complement strand
GGAACTAATGGCCCTGTTTGGACTATTGCTGACGGTGCAGATGCCTTTGCCTCAGAGCCTACTCAATGGGCTGACCAAGATGGAGATGGTTATGGCGATAACCCTTCGGGCGTCAATCCAGATTCCTGCCCATCTATTCATGGAACTTCAAACCAGTTAGCCAACTTTGGTTGCCCCGACTCTGATAGTGATGGATATGCTGATTCTGATGATGAGTTCATCACCGACGCTACTCAGTGGATAGACGCTGACAATGATGGTTATGGTGACAATCCTGCTGGAAATAATCCAGATTCTTGTATCGGAGTTCAAGGATTCTCTTCACAAGATAGATTTGGTTGCCCGGATACAGATGGTGATGGGTATTCTGACCCTGATGGTGGTTGGACTACAGGAAACGGGGCTGACCTTTGGCCTAGTGATGTAACTCAGTGGGTCGATGCTGATGGAGATACATTTGGGGACAATCCGCTTGGTACTGATGGAGATATATGTCCTGGTGTCATGGGAAGTTCCTATAATGACCGCAACGGTTGTCCCGATTCTGATGGAGATGGGTATTCTGACCCGGACCCTACAGGAGCTAATGGGCCTGTTTGGACTGCTGCTAATGGAGCTGATGCCTTTCCAAGCGATGCCAGCATATGGGCTGATGCTGACGGCGATGGCGTAGACGACGCATCTGACGACAGTTGCCCTGGCGTTGCTGGAACATCATCACAAGACAGATTAGGTTGCCCAGATTCTGATGGAGATGGATACTCAGATAGCGATTCTGCTTGGGGATTCAATGATGGTGCTGATGTATTCCCTAACGATAACAGTCAATGGAATGATACTGACTCTGACGGCTATGGTGATGAGCCAACTGGCAACCTAGCAGATAGTTGTCCAAACGTTTGGGGAGACTCATGGCAAAACAACACACTTGGATGCCTTGATACAGATCAAGACGGATGGGCCGATATCGAGGATGCACAACCAAATGAGCCAACTCAATGGTCTGATGTTGATGGTGATGGCTATGGTGACAATCTCGCTGGGGTAAATCCAGACGCCTGTCCAGGTGTTCTTGGCAATTCGACCCTAGGAAACCGCATGGGGTGCCTAGATGATGATGGCGATGGCTGGGATAATCTAATCGATGAATTACCATCGACACCTACTCAATGGTTAGACCAAGATGGTGATGGCTATGGTGACAATGCCACTGGAATAGAGGCTGATTCTTGCCCAGGTATAGCAGGCACTTCTACTATCGATCGATACGGGTGTGTCGATAATGATGGCGATGGCGTTTCCAATGAAAGTGATGCCTTCCCTGACGACCCAACTAGGACCCAGGACAGCGACAATGATGGATTTGACGATCTTGAAGATAATTGTATCAATGCTCCAGGGAATTCAACTAATGATCGTACAGGTTGCCCAGATACCGATGGTGATGGATATTCTGATGTTACGATGCCATCACAAGGTAATACGGGCTGGAACCTCACCGATGGAGCAGATGCTTTCCCCTTAGAAGATACTCAATGGGCTGACCAAGACGGAGATGGCTATGGTGATAATCCAGCAGGATTCCAAGCAGATGATTGCCCAACTGAAGAAGGCTATTCCAATATCGATTTGTTTGGCTGCCCTGATGGTGATAATGACGGAACTTCACAGGGAGATGATGCCTTCCCTAACGACGCTACACAATGGTCAGACCAAGACGGTGATGGCTATGGCGACAATCAAAATGGTACTACTCCTGATGCATGCCCAAGCGTTGTAGGGACTTCAACAATTGATAGGTATGGTTGCCCTGATGAAGATTCTGATGGGGCTAGTGATGACAATGATTTGTGGCTTGGAGACAATACACAATGGTTTGACTCTGATGGAGATTCATTCGGAGACAATGAAAATGGTACTATGGGAGATAGTTGCCCTAGTGAATTTGGACAATCTAATCAAGGCACTAAGCATGGTTGCCCTGATTCTGATAACGATTTCTGGGCAGATATTGAAGATGATTTCCCCAGTGAAATATCTCAATGGCTTGATTCAGATGACGATGGTTGGGGGGATAATCAAACCGCTGGAGCCTACAAATTAGATCATTGGCCAAGTGATCCAGCAAGAAATGCTGGTGAAGCAACACTGACTAGTGACATAGCGAAAATAACCTTGGACTTAGCTGGTGGTGATTGGTTTACTTTTACTTGTACGGTAACTACTGAAATGGTCAACGCAGGAATTAGAATTGAATGGCAACCTATGACCGGCATTGATGCCGATACAACAACACAGACACTAATATTCACTCCAGATTCTGGTGGGACACAAGTTGTGGTATTCTCTGGAGAAGCCATACAGCTTGGACAGTACCAGTTGGTATTACTGGCAAAAGAACCTGGATCTGATGTTGCCATGGATAGCATCACCATTACCCTAGATGTTCAAGATTCTAGACTAGAAACCAATACTATTGATGATCAAACTGATACAATCAACAAATTGCTCAAACAGCCAGTTATTCAGGCTGCTCTTGGTATTTTGATACTATTCGCTTTGATGGGAACATTGTATGTGCGTGGAAAAGCTAACAATACTCGAAGGAATAAGGAACGACGAGAACATGCTGAAAGTGTGCTAAAAGCTAGAATTTCAAGACAAAATTCCACACCACAAAATATTCGTGCTGAATTTGGCCTTAATAGACAAGTGCCGCCACCGCCTCCAGGTTTCGAATGATTTGGCGACCGATTGACTCAAAGAGTCAATGCTTCTCGGCAGAAATATCGCGGATATGGTGAAGTGGTTATCATCTGAGGTTTCCAACCTTATGTCGTGGGTTCGACTCCCGCTATCCGCACCAAACAACAGGGTTTGTTGGGCACCAAAACCAATAAAGCATATCAGCAAGTTGTGAAAGGGAAGTTTATGCAGACATCTTCAATCAAGGGCTTATTCATAGTCCTGATTATGTTTACTGCTACGTTATCTGGATGTTTTGGTGAACAATCCATAGAAGCGGATCAAGAAATCGCTGATTTTCAAATTAATTTTACCTCCCCTGGTGCCGCTATACTGAAAACAGGGGAATGGAATGATTTCTTCTTGATTGGTGAAGGTCGAGCGATATCTGTACCCAATAACGTATTGTTATTTATTGATGACACTCTAATTCCCAATGGCTATGCAATGGTGGAAGGCAATCAAATGAATGGAAAATTACTACCAACCCCTTATGCTGAAAATGTTAGAATAACCATTGTAGAAGATAATGGCAAAGGCGAGTCATTTGAGATGGAATTAACTAATGGTACACCAATAATTAGTGGTGTTGAATGGTTTGAAAAAATGGATTTCATAACCAGTGTTTGTAGTGATTCAACACAATGTGGCGGCTACATCAATCGATGGATGGGGTCGCCAAACCCCGCATTTGAAAGAGCTGCTTCCTTTTTCCATGGGCATTTTGAGGGCCTAGGATATGAAACCAACATAATGAGAGTTTCTGATACATTAAGCATTACAGAACCGGAGAGCCTAAATGTTATTGCTTGGAAAAGAGGTAAGGACAATTCATGCGTTCAAGGAATGGGCGCCCACATGGATGTTGCAGTACCTGGAGGACCGCCAGGAGGTGGTACGTACGAAGGTGCCTATGACAACACTGCGGGCACTGTTGCCATCATGCTATATGCCAAGGCATTTGTCGATATTGAAGTTCAGTGCGATACATTCTTGGCTTTGTGGTCTAGTGAGGAAGAAGGTTTACGGGGATCAAATGCGTTTGCCAATAATGATTGTGACTATTGCTTACCTCAAGACAAAGAACTCCGCTTTTACATAAATATGGACATGATGGGAATTTCTTATCCGGCAAAAAAAGCCAATGGCGATCCATTTCCATATCATGCTTGGTCTGGACCAGATATTGATCCTGAAGTGCAAGATGTTGCAATTACTACCATCTTAGATTATGTTCATCGTGATGTACTAAACGCCCCAATGGACATGAGAATTGAGGGCGAATATGGCGCAGGTTGCGACCAACATTGGGATGACCATTACAATCTAGTAATGGATGTCCATGAGGATACTTTTGGTCGTTCAGACCACGTCACATTCCGTAACCTTGGTGCCCAAACAATATTCCACTTGGGGGCTTATGATGAAGACTACAGTGCGTACCATTCTCCGTTAGATACATTTGATAATATGATTGCAGAAGTTGGTGGTCAAGAAGAACTGGAAAAGAGTATGGAATTTGTTATGTGGGCGGCTCTGATTGAGTTTATGATCGCCGATCAGACACCAGAAATTCGCAATGTGAATGTTTGATTTTCATTACAACCTTTTTTTTAGTGTAAAACTAAATCACCTTTATGGACAACCGTACGGAGGTGGCAGATTCGACAGTTAACAGGTTTGCCAAATCACCTTTTTTTGGATTATTCCTCTTTCTAGTTGGTGTATTTATTGCATTATTTGAAACTATATATTTGCTAATTCTCGGCAATACCCTCGAAAATGCAGTTTGGCCACTAGCAATTAGAACACTGGAATGGACCATGGTACTACGCGATAATGTCCCAGCAATAACCACCTTTGCTGGATTAATTCTTGCCACTAGTATGTGGTTAATGGTTAGAAGACAACAAGATAAACCCATCAATCGCGGGTTTGGTTATGGAGCAATAATTTGCTCTGGTTTCATAATTGGCTCTTATGCTGTATTCGTCATCATGGATTTGAGGTACCTTCGAGGTGCTTTCCTATTACTACCAACAATCTATGGAGTGCTACTATTCTCTTCGGCAATAATCGCAAGAGGCGTGCCCAAGTTGCCCAAATCTAAAAATTCGGGATTGGATAACTTCTACTCAATTTCCCACTTATTTGCGGTATTCCTAGCTGCGTGGCTGATGATGCCAGGAATACCTGCTTTAGTCGGTATGGCACCATCTCCGCCAGCAAAGCCAATATTTGGTTATGGAGGAGAGCCAGGACCATTTCTAGAAGTTCTAGAAATCTATCCGTATGAACTACCAGAAAACGTCACAGCGATTCAAGGAGATACTGAAGAAGATATAGAATTCTCAATTTACCTTTCTATACCAGTACTGCCCGAAGACCCCGGTATTGAAGGTGTGCCACTAGCCATTTTATTCCATGCATTTAACAATCCATCAAGGGATTCCTACACCGATTGGATTCAACGACTTGTCGGTAAAGGCATGGTCGTGGCATACATCCAATATCCTACTGATATAAGGCCGGAAGGTGGTGAAGATTTTGACCCAGATAATATCCAAGGTACTTCTGATTGGCCTCATCATGTCCCACGTTTGTACTCAATAAATTCTGCACTTAGCAAGCTCAATACAATAATCGATGATGATACTCGCGGTCAAGAAATCGATGACGTGTTAGGCAACTTATCCATAATGCCCGAACATCTGTACATCGGTGGACACAGCTTAGGTGGAGCATACTCAATTAGTGCCTTGCAAATGGTGCAAGAATTTAGCTGGGGCAGTGAAACATTGGTAGTGGATACAGAAATGGCCGCTTCAAGACCAAGCCAAAACCTTTGGCAGCCAAATTTTACTGAACTACCAGAGCACACAATAATTCACTTAGTTGTCGCCGAAGATGACATGACTGTTGGACAATGTGAAAGTGCATACCATCAACAATTATTTCATTTAACCAACCAAAATAATTCACTGGTCATTTACGTTCCAAGTGACAAATACGGATTTCCTAGAATGATTGCAACACACTATATCCCGGCTAACGAGGTTCATGACTCTCTAGCAGATTGGTCGTTTTATCGGCGCGTTGATGCTCAAGCAGATTGGGTCGTTGCTCGTAGTCGGGCTGATTTTAATACCGAAGACTTTGCTTATCAACACTTGATTCAAGGGCCGCTACTAGAATTCATGGGCAAGTGGTCTGATGGTACTCCAGTGTTACCATTAGAGTCATACCCTAATGCTTTAGCAGAGAGTCGTTTTAGTCACTGTTAAGGGGGAGTGGGGATGGCCGATGAAAAAGACCAGAAATCGCTGATTAAGTTGATTTCTGGCTCAGCCATTATTGCTTCTATGTGCTGCCTACCAAGTGTCGTATTGGTATTATTTGGTTTAGCAAGTGTTAGCTCAGCTGCTGCGTTATCTGATTCCCTATACTGGGGGGACGACGGTTATGGATGGTTTAGGCCATTGATGCTGTTGTTGGCGTTATCTTTTGTAATCGTCGGATTAGTTATCCATTTTAGAGGTAAAGGAATCTGTACGTTGGATCAAGCAAAAAGAGAAAGGAGAAAAATTGTCAATACATCGCTGCTGGTATTGATTGTTAGTTATTTGACCTATCTCTTGTTGAATTATGTCATCTTAACCGAAATTGGCATACTTCTCGACCTTCCTTGGGAAGAAAGTCGTGAAAGTTACATGTTTTGGAAATGATCAAGCATTCGACCTAGTCGTTTTACAGCCTACTGACCAATCTTCTCCTTTAGACATTGCACGCTGAGTTTGCTCTAGCAACTTATCCTCAGGAATTGAGTCATAACCTTCTCCAAGACAGTAACTGATACTGATAAAAAATCCATTGGATGTCAAATTTTCCAATTGAAAAATTGAATTTTCAATTGATAATTTACTTTTCGTTTCTCCAATTGGAATTCGAATATCTCGGGGGTTTAAATTCATGCCAAGCCTGGCAGATTTTTGGATTGATTCTTTGCTAGTCCACAACCTTACCGCTTGATTTGGATTGTTATTGAGATAAGAGAGTTCATCCCCCTTCGCCATCATATCAAACACTCCTTTCGAAATTACTAGATCTTCTGGCTCTGCATCAATGCCTACAGTCCAGCCAGACTCTACTAGGGCCACAAAGGCATAGCCCGATGAATGGCCAATTGAGATTGATGGAAGGGGAGTTCTTTTCCAAGTTCCGGGCAGATAAGCAATACTAGGCGCCCTAAACTCGTTTCTTCGAACCTCAATCAGTGAACTGTCGACGCCCCATTTAGCGAGTGAAAGTTGTAACAAATACCTACCAGCAAGGTGTTCCATACGTCGCTTCTCAGTAACAAATTTCGCTACTTCATCATTATTAGCAAGTAGCACATCTGATAATTTCAAATGCTCAATAGGCATCATCATACAAAGTAATCTTGGCGAGTCGCTGCCAAAGGAGGTAGGAATTATTTTGTCAGTGCCTACCATTAACGTCACCATTAACGTTCAAGTGTGAATCTCTGTTCTTCAGGAACTGGCGCCATACTCTTTAGTCGCAAACCTTTCATTGCTAGGACAGGAGCTTCATCATCCCCAATTATAATCACATTGTGAACAGTGATTCCTGCTTCCTCTACCCCGACTCGAAGGCTACGCATACGTAATACTTCATTTCGCTCTGGGACTCTAAGTGTGGTAGACCACTCGATGCCCACCGGTAGTGAGGAGAAACCTTCTGACTCCATCGCAACAAAGCCTGCATTTTGGAATCCTGCCTCGATTAGCATTGGTAATGCTTCAAGCAGAACTTTACTACCTTCTGCCTCGGCCAAAAATTGCTCAGTAATTGGTAGTTGATTTCTCATCAAAGCGATGCCATCAGCGCCAGGTACAGATTTATCACCAATACCACGAATTATCCCACCATGGGATTGGAAACGAGGGCCGTGGAAATAACGCTGGTAAATGAATGAAGGCATCAACTGTAATTCATCTAGCGGTGGAACCCCAAGCTCTGGCATCAAGGCGACTTCACGGTGGAGGAACTTAGACAAATCATCACTCTTTTCAACCAATCTAACTAGCGCAGAATGATGATCTCGTTGCCCAAAAATCTCGCCCTTAGAATTAGTCAAGTCGGATACTAACTTACACCTTACCCAATGGATATTACCTTCTTGGCGTTCATGGTTTGCTTCGATTCTAACCTTTAGATGCTCTTTGAGTAACTTTACTGGTAAGCCAAAACTCACCTCTTCAAAGCCTGCTAAACAGGTTGAAGGTTTTAGCAATAAGGCGTTTTCTGCGAACATCTCCATGGCCATAACTCCCGGATGATATGGAACACCCTCAATGGCATGGTCAATAAGGAATGGATGCACTTCTGTTGACAATGTGGTCTCTGTCACGATATTATTTTGTTCATCCAGCGATAGCACTTTGTCGATTAGTGGAAACCTTGCTGGGTCGGCAATAATTGCTGCCATTTCTCCAGGCAATCTCAATGGTGCTTCTCTAAAGCTGTCAAAACGGTCCATGAGCCCTAATGAACCACAGCCAAGGACTCTACGCTTGCCGCCCGATAACGCCTCATTGACGAATATTTCAACACCTGTTGCCACATCTAAGGTTTCAATTCCTGCCGCAGCAAATACTGCTTCAATCGAACCTCTTGTAGCCATTCCGACATCTTGCCATCCAGTCCAGGCAATCGCAACTGCTCGGCATTGACCACTGGCTGAAAGGCGAGCCATCTCAGCATCTAAGACACTGTTGGCTGCAGCATAATCTGTTTGCCCGCCATTACCAAAACGTCCTGCAACGCTAGTGAAACAAGCGGCAAATTTGAGCGCCTTAGTACCTGATGCTTCAACCGCCGACATCAGGGACTTCCAGCCGTCTAATTTTACTCTAACAACTCGATCAAATATTTCATGACTTTTATCTGCTACTAATTTTGAATCTTCTAAGCCAGCCCCGTGAACTACGCCAGTTATTTTCCGCTTAAGGGTTGAGCCAAGTTCTGTCATTGCCGGCAAATCCATGACATCAATCGAATGATATCTGGCTTTATTTCCCGTCTTTTCAATTTTATCAAGGGTGATGAATACATCTCTACTACGAGTATATTTTTGCCACTCTTTATTCCATTCCACCATAGTTACTTTACTATTTTCGCTTTGTGCAACCATCTCATCTCTAAGCAGCATTTTTCTAGCTGAGAGTTGTTCATCACTCCAATCAATCCAAGTTTGTGCCTCTTCGATTAATGTCGATCTGCCCAAGAGAATAAAGTGAGCATTGGCGTCTGTGCTAGCAGCAGCAACTCCGATGATTGAGGCCGCAGTAACTCCTGATCCACCTCCTGAAACTAACCAAGTATCTTTGTTACCCAGAGGGTTGCGCTCACTTTCTAATTGCTCATCAAAGGCAACAAGAGTCCATCTTCTGCCATCACGGTCGATACCAATCTCTACATCGCCAGCAATGGTAAACAAGTCATTGTCGATAATTTCTGCAGCATGAACTGCATCTAAAACGATTTCAGGATGCAAATCTAAAGCCCTGGTTCGAAGATGAGGTTGCTCAAATGAGTAGGATTTGGTTACACCACTTGCCGAACATTGTATTGAATTGAATAATTCACCCTTGTTACCATGTCTGCCGTCTAGAGTGGTTACCGAGGCAACTATTCCCGTACCTATACTGGCAAGTTGACCACCTAGTTGTTTTAGCAGCCCAAACCACCCGTGGGCTGCCAGCGATATTTGTGAAGAAGGGTAAGTGTCTTCTTCCCATTCAACTCCTGCTAACTTTAAGGCCGCTAAATGAATAACACCACAGATTTTTGATTTGTTTAACTCTTCACCAACCAGCGCTATATGTTCAATATTGGCTGGGTCAGCCCTCAGCACAGTCCTAGTACCTTCAACTTGAATTGACATATCACGAATTTCTGATTCAAATCCAACCCTTATGGCTGATAAACCTCGAGCTTCCAAGCGAGTGCACAATTCTTCTGCAATACCCCATCCATCATCGGTAACAACTACCGTTCCCGAAATCTCTAATGACTCCTCTATACCTAGACACTCCTCGACTTCAACTTGCCATCTTCGGCAACCTGAAGGCATCATTGTCGACTGTGAAGTAATGGTAGTAGTGGATTCATCTTGTTCGACAATTTCGTTTGGTACCGATAAATCACCAGCATCTGTTTGTTGAATTGAGCCACCTTGCATTTTTATGATATAAGCCGTAAAATGATTGAGAGTTGGATGATCGCCTAGAATAAAGTCTTCATCAACTGGTAGTTGGAAAATATCTCTTACCTCTGCCATTATTTCTGCCTGCTTGACTGTATCAATTCCAAGTTCACCTTCTAGGTCTTGGTCCATTTCTATAAAGTCGGCCGGATAACCAGTATGCTTCACTACCACATCAATTAATTTTGATTGAATTTCCTCATTTCCAGCCATTGCACTTGGAGGTCCCGAAACTACCTCTGGTTGGTCCATCGCAAGCGGGATTGGGTTTTCTTCCGCCACTTCCTCAGGTACTGAAAGAGTTGCAGAAGCAGGTGCGTTGCCGGTCATCTTGTGAATATAGGCAATCATGTGGTTCAATGTTGGATAATCTGATAATACGAAATCTTCATCCACTGGCAAGGAGAATTTACTCCTAATATCTGCCATTATCTCTGCCTGCTTCACTGTATCAATTCCAAGTTCGCCTTCCAAATCTTGGTCTAATTCAATAAAATCTGCGGGGTATCCGGTATGTTCAACAACAACTTCGATCACTGTTTGAACTAAATCATCATCATTTACCAGAATAGTTTGAGGCTTTGCTTTAGCAACTTCTTCAACAACATCTGTAACCACATCTTGTACTGCTTCAACTACAGCCACCACAGGTGCAGCGACTGCTTGTGCCGCAGTAGAAGACCCGCCGGACATCTGATCAATATAGCCAATCATGTGGTTCAAGGTTGGATAATCAGACAGGACGAAATCTTCGTCAACGGGTAACCCAAAACGACTACGAATCTCTGCCATAATTTCTGCCTGTTTTACTGTATCAATTCCAAGTTCGCCTTCAAGATCCTGATCTAGTTCAACAAAGTCAGCAGGATAGCCAGTATGTTTCACAACTACATCGATGACTGCATCAACAACCTCTTTCCCACCTGAGTTTTGCTGAACAACTGGATCAGCAATAACCTCATCGATTACTTGTGGAACATCAATAGGTGCTTTTTCTGGCACCTGTTCAGCAACCATTGGCTGGTTAATTGGCAAGCCTTCAAACTTGTTAGTAACATCCCAAGCCTCACCTTTAATACCGCCGTGAAGATTATTTGAACCATCAACATAGGAGACTAATTTGCCATCGAGAACACGTAGAACTACATCATCAGATTGGGCAAGTTGTCTAATCCAGGCCATGAATTTTGACCCATCAATTCGTTCACCGATAACATCCCATTTCCTTGCCAGAGACAAGGCGATTTGTGAGCCGAATCCTGCACCAAATCGTAGTCCATACTTTAATTCTGGATATTCGCCACCTGTTGACAGATTTAGTTCACCTAGTTCTGGGTCTTTTTCACGGTAATTGGCAATTGGTGGAATACG
>DUJK01000091.1 GCA_013329925.1 Candidatus Poseidoniaceae archaeon | reverse complement strand
ACCCCATCATAATTGTCAATTATTGCGCTGGTCGTACTACAATCATCGATTATTTTGGCTTGAGTAAAACCCCAATCATCTAATGGCTGTACAATTTCAATATCTGGTAGACCGTCATCAGGCATAACCCACACAGCATAGAAGGTACAATCATCAGCAGTACTTTCATCCCAAGAAATAGTGATTCTGCCTCCATCATCATCAGGAGTATCTATTGCCTCAACATTCTCCAATTTAGGCGGTGGAGTTAGATCATTTAATCCACCAGTTGGCACTACTGGGCCAATTACAGTTGGATTGAATATATCCTCTTGTCCAGCATCATCTACACAAGTTAGAGCAATCCAATATGGTCTGCCAGGATTTAGTTGAAGCACAGTTGTATTGCCTTCTGTTGGAGGTAAATCTGCGGTAGGTGTCAGTCCTAAGACGTCATTAATATCAGCAGTAGATGAGTAAATCCGAGTGCTAGCCAAGTCTAATGAAGTACATCTAGCCCATTCTAGATCCAGGTCTCCATCCTCTCCACCTTCATGTGGCCCAGCCTCTGCCCAAAGCGGAGAGTTAGGGATTTCATCAGTAGGAATTGCCGGGCCTAGTTGCATGGAAGGATTGCCCAGCCGCCCATCATCATACTCAACTACAACTACAGCATGATAAGCAACTCCATCAGTCAATGGAACTCCATTAGCAGTGGTTACCTCACTTTGCAGTCTACTATGCAAGGAGATGGTCTTGTCTACCACTCTACCTGCTAAGTCATCAGCCGTGATGTCGGATGTACCCGAGGCACTGGTGAACGGACCTTCGTTGACGTAAATCAAATATCTGGCAAAGTCATCATCATGAACTAGAGTCCAAGATGCAGTTAATGCGCCACCGCCATCATCAGGACGGTCTACAAGATTAGTAAGGTCGATTGGAGTTTCTAACTTAATGTAATCATAAGTAATTCTTGCTTCTAATGAGCCATTAATCGGTGAACGGAGGTTCAATTGAACAAATTTGGTGCCGTTAATTTGAACGGCATTATCAACTGCTGCTTGTAGAGTATTGGATAGTTGTGGGTCATCTGATAGATTGAGTGTTACTGCATATTTCAAACTGTTAGATTGTGCCCAGGTCGCAGCACCACTGACAGGCGAGGAAAACGCTAACGGCACGCCTTGGAATAACAGGTTGTGGACACCGGGGGTTCCGCTCTCTTGGTCTAAAGTGATTGGATTTACCGTATCAGCCAGTTGAATTTGAACACCAGGGTGGGTCATGTTTGTAATGTCTAAATTTACTAAGTTGAATCCCATGTTAAGAGGATTAGCCCTGCGCAACTCAAATCTTTCTAGCGGCGTCCATTGTGGATTATTCATCCAACCAAATAGACCATCATCATCGGTGGCTATCCACAGATAATCAGAAGATATATCTCCGCCAGTTAAAGTGACATCTGGTATGATGAATACCTTAGAGACAGAGTGTGCTGGCGTTGTTGCTTCCAGTATGGTGACAACATTATTGCCAATAGCCATTACTTGATCACCATTACTAACAAGTTGTTCGATTGGCCAACTAGATATTTGGAATGCAGATGCACCGTCTTCAAACTGATTATTCAAACCATTCCAATGAGTCATAGGACCAACATCAGTAGCAATGTGTAAGCCCCAGAAATCACTAGCTACCGCCGTAATTGTATTGGATGGTAGTTGGTCAAATCTATGAGTCGCAATAACTAATCCGGACGTTTCATCGATGCTAGAAATACCCGGTCTTTCACTTCCAGCGCCGTTGTGACTAACATGGATTTGGACATTTCCAACATTATCGGTGGTTTTTATCAAACCCCAAGTAGATGTTCCGATCATGCCATTTGCACTGGTAAGCGTGTTGATCGAAGCAGTACCAGTGTCCATTTTTACTAATCCAGATGGTGTGGCGGCCCATAGATTAGGGCTTTCGTAGACGAGATCTTGAATTATATTTGAGGGCAAGCCATCTGTACTAGTAATCGGATTTAACCAATCATTGGTTTGGAGAGACCATCTACCAATACCTCCATCTGTGGCGATATATATGATATTGTTATCAGTTTCAAAGCCGTTTACTATGTTGGAGGGTAGTCCAGCAACTAGACGGCCATTACCAAAAGTATCAGTCAAGGTATCAAACACTTGGACTCCAGCAGAAGATCCAAAGTTGCCCTGTAGACCGATGATTAAATCGGTTCCAACCAACTTCAATCCATCCATGTTATTGTGCAATGCCCCGTTTATTGGGTTGAGTGAACCAGAAACAGTATCTAATTTCATCAATCCTGCAGGAGAAGTTGAAATGTATAGGTCTGTACCAACCAATTGAGTATCTTTGGCTTGAGAGTTTGCCGGCAAAGTCCATCCTTGTTGCCATTCTACCGAACCATCATTTTGCCTTTCACCTTGCAAAATTCCAGCCCCAGTTGATTGACCAAATCCAACGTTCTCTCCGATGGTAGTAACCCAAAGGTGGGTACTATTACCAGTCATTGTCGTTACTTGACCACTAACTAATCCGGGTAAATTGTAGACTGTACTTTGGCCGATAGCATCCAAATAATCAACACGGCTGTAACCAGATGAACCTCCAGCTTGGCCAAGTAACCATCCGCCCCCAATCCATTGGAATGAGGTCACTGAGGAGCCTTGGGCGTTAGAATTTACTTGACTGGTAATTGCACCAGTAGTAGATATTACAGAATAACCGCCACCAATAATGTTCGGCCCATCTTGTCCAAGACCATGTCCAACAATCAGTTTACCTGACTCATAACCAATTGCGTCCCACCAAATTCTATCGCTTGGAAGGTTGTGAGTTTGAGTATTAATATCTGCTAGCCAGAGTCCAGTATTCATATTGTATTTTTTGATGGGCTGCTCATCTTCGTAAAAAGTGACATAGAGTGTATCAGTTGAAGAATCACAGGCAACACCAGAGACTTCACCTTCTCCAAGCGATGCTTGAGTGAAAGTATTGACAATAGTTGAATTTGTCAAATCGATTTGTTCTATTCCCCCATTGTTGTCATAAATTCCAACATTTAGCAGGCCGCCACATTCAGCCATAGTAATTGGATAACCTCTTTGAATTCCGTTTTGGCCATTTGATGTGAATACATTCCAATTAGTGCCATCCCAGTGAGAAATTGCCCCACCTTGGAAGCCACCAAAATTTGCACCATCGCCGCCACCGACGACGAGATCAATACCGTTAGTCCACAATTCATAGATTTCCTCTCCAGCGTTGTTTGGTAGTCCGTTGTTTTCTTCCCAAGTAGGTAGCCAACCGCCATTATTCCCGTCATATCGCGCTACTCCCGATTCAGTGGCAAACAGAGTTTCACCATTGTATTCGATAATTTCTCTTATCGGGAAATCCAGACCGTCATCGCTGTTCCAAGAGCCAACAAAGGCCCCGATGTTATCGTATAGGTCTAATTTTAATTCACCCCAAGAAATCCACATTTCACCAGTAGTAGTTTCATACGCAGTTACTCGGTCAACTTGGCCACTTGGCTCAATATTTTCACCCCAATCATCGTCACTGATGTTCCATTGAGCGATACCACCGCGACCATCATAATAGTCAGGGAAACCACCATTTGAAGCCACACCAGTCATTATTACATCATCAACCAAACCCATGCCCCAAGCCGGCCCACTATTATCATCCAGTTGAATTCCAGCATCAATATTGGATAATTGATTAAAGTTAACAAGGTCAATACGATAGAAACTGTTACTGTCATCTTCTTGATGATAATACATAACATCGTTGTAAACAATCATCTGGTATGGCTCGCCATTTCCAAGATAAATTGAATTTGATTTTTCTATATCATAAACTTCAACTTCGTTTACCACATCAATTAACTGGAAACCATCCTCTCCACCAATCCATAATTGATCAGGATTAATATCTGCAACCAATCCAGTGACAAACTGATTTCCGTCATCCAAGACATCATCCTCAGTCCATGTCGACAACCATGAATTTGTCGAGATTTCATATCTGGCAATACCTACACCGTTTAATCCAACATAGGCAATATCGCCAATAACCTCGACTGGAGCATTGTCCGTATCTTCACTGGCTTCCCAAGTATCCACTACTTCAAAGGGATTAGCAGTTAAAATACCAACGCCATCATTGGTTCCCCCATAAATTTGTGAACCATCCGTGCCTACTGAATATGTAGCCCAATTAGGCATGCCGTCATACACATTTTGGCAATCATCAACAACTACTGTGGCGGTCGGATATTTACAGACACCACGGTCTGTGCCAACATAGATGTCGTTGCCTAGTAGCGCAAAGTCAAAGAATTGATCTGGTTGGGTAACCCAACTTTGCCCTCTTCCAGCGAAATCTACAGATTGTACCCCGTCCCACTTCACTGCTCCGTCATCAGCGCCGATGTACAGCGCAGAGCCATCAGAAATTAAGGCATATACGTTATCATTTGGCAGAATTTCAATACCATTAATATCAGAATTTTCAACTAGCGGTAATAAAATTTCACCATTTGTTAAATCCTTTCTAACAACCCCATAGCCGGGCAGGCCCATATGCAGGATATCATCAAACACTGCTATAGGGACATTATTGGCATTGTTTACTCCGGTAGAGCCCCAAGGTGCAAGGAATGTTTGATTAGCCATGTCAAAGCGTGCCAGCCCAATATCAGATGTGGCAATGTAGGCGATATTGTTGAAGCTAGCGATGTCTTTGATTGTAGATGAGCCGAGCCCAGAATTTTCATCATAAGTTGTTATTGAGTTACTGATTGTGTCAATTATTGAAATTGCTGATTCAGAGTTAACCGAAAGTAAATTGTTACCAGAAATCGCTAATCGATTCACATTGTCACTAAATAGCCCATCATTACTAGACCAAGTTTGTACAATGGTTCCATTGCTAAGCATTTTGTGAGCACCAGTGCTTTCCCCTGCGATGTAGATATGAGTGCCATCAGTAATCAGCTGATTGACATCATCGCCAATTAATTTAGGTGTTAACCATCTTGAAGCAGTAGTGTCAAACCTGTTCATGATTCCGTCCGCAGCAACGAAAAGCACACCATCTAACTCAACAACACCATCCATGTCTGCAGAGGTAGGTCCACTTGCAAGCAACATATTGCCTTGGTAAAGCGGCGTTGCCGCAGTATCAAGAATCGCTAAGTCCCCACCACCGTCACTAATTAACACAATCTCAGAAGATGGCGACCTTACGCCTATGCTTGGCCATGTCAATAATTTACGGCCATCATCAACCAATCCGTAATCAGCCAAATCATAGGTTTGTAAAAACACCCCGTTAGCAGTGTTATATGTTTGGACTACATCTCCATTTAAGATCATCAAAATATTATTTGACAAGGCAATATCTGCAATATTGTTTGAGATTAACCAATTACCATCATTCCAGGTAGAGAGCCAAAACCCTGTATTCCAGTCATAACGTGCTAGACCAGCATCTTCTGAGGCCAAAAGAAGTTGGTTACCAGAAAGATGGAAAGAAGTAACAGAATCAGAATGTAGGTTATTGGCACTCGACCAAACTGACAATTCAGAATTTGTGGTTAAATCCCATCTGAGTACTCCACCATTTTCAAAAGAAAAGTATAGGATATCTCCAATTTCGATAATATCTAGTGCCCTTCCAACCGGGCTTTTTGTTACCAAGTTATTCCAATCATTACCATCAAAGATTACAATCCGTTCGGAATTTGATGCATAAGGGGTCCCATCGCTAGCGATTATGAATTGGTCAAACTGGACCAACTCAATTGTATCTGAGTCAAATACAGTCTCTGGCAATGGAGTTAAAATAGACGTATCAACAAGGGAAAGTGCATGAAAGTAGTCGTCATTAGTAAGTATGTGAAGTACGAGGTTAGCATAATCGATTTCTAAATCAACAATCTTTTCTGCATCCTCAAAAACAATGATGTCGATAATCTTCGGTTGGTTATTGTAATCGATAATCAGTAGGGAATTATCAATAGCCAAATACATCCTTCCGTCAACGAAATGGATGACATAGTCTCCAATATCAATGTCTACAGGTTCAAAAGTTACTGCAGGATCAACAGGGGCTAAAGCTTCGATAACCAAGTCATTGATTTCTGCACCTGAGGGGAGTGTCCAATAAGCGCCAGCATCACTGTTTGGTGATAATCTTCCTGAATGAGGGTTCGCGCCAGTAAAAGAATCACTTGACCCTAGCATTCCTAACCCATTCCAATCAAATAAGTTGATTCCAACATCACTGGCCGTAATCACCGGCTCCTGAATTAACATTCCATCGCTGCCATTTACTCTAACTTCCATAGTTACATTGGATAAGAGAGCCCCAGGGGCAAATTCGAGCCCCCAATTTGCATTGGCTGACATTCCTATAGTTGGATCTGCTCCAATAGCGTCGAGTTGTACCCAACCAGTGTCATTACTACCCTGCTTTTCCCACACAGTAGAGTTACCATTTTCGTGGGCAGAAACAGGGTTTACAGTCATTAGTGGAGAAAGCGAGGTAATTACCATCAACAAAGTGAGTAGCAAGGCCTTTTTGGCTCCGCTAACCGGAGATGCCACGCGAAACTTACCGTTCATTGGTAACTTGGCGCATCTTACACTATTTGAACGCGGCCCTAATTCGTGTTTAAAAATCTCATGAAAACCGCTGAATAAACCATTAATCCTGTATAAATCGAGTTGGTAAGGTCAATACTTCCCCAAACAATCAAACATCGTATGCAACTTCGGAGGCTTGGAAGTGTTTCATTGGACGAGCGAAAAGAGCAACAACTCAAGAAAGAAGCACTTGATTACCACCAGGCTAAGCCACATGGTAAAATCAAGGTTGTACCCACAAAACCACACTCTACTGCCCACGAATTAAGCCTAGCATATTCGCCTGGTGTTGCTTATCCTTGTTTGGAGATTGCACAAAAGCCTGAAACTGCTTACAAGTATACCTCAAAGGCTAATTTGGTTGCAGTTATATCAAATGGAACTGCAGTATTGGGATTAGGCAATATTGGCCCTCTAGCAAGTAAACCGGTTATGGAGGGTAAAGGATTACTACTGAAAACATTTGCAGATATTGACGTATTTGATATTGAAGTTGACACAGAAGACCCTGAATCATTTATCCAAACGGTGGTAAACATATCGAAAACCTTTGGTGGAATCAACTTAGAAGACATCAAAGCACCGGAGTGCTTTGAAATCGAACGACGCATAGCTGCTGAGACAGATATCCCGGTTATGCATGATGATCAACATGGGACTGCGATAATTTCTGGTGCAGCATTGATAAATGCAGCAGAATTACAAAATAAGAAATTATCAGAGATCACAGTAGTTGTACTCGGTGCTGGGGCTTCAGCCATAGCCTGCGCAACTCATTATGTTGCGTTAGGCGTGAACAGAAAAAATATCAAAATGGTTGATAGTAAGGGTATTTTGACCAAACAACGACTATCGGCAGGTGAACTAAACCAATACAAAGCTGACTTCGCTCACGATATAGCGGACGGAGACCTAGCGGCAGCATTAGATGGAGCGGATGTCCTTCTTGGATTATCTAAAGGTGGTTTAGTAACCAAAGAAATGGTTGCTAGTATGGCGGAAAAACCAATCATTTTCGCTCTAGCAAACCCAACTCCAGAAATAACTCCGGAGGAAGTAATGGAGGTAAGAAAAGATGCTATAATCGCCACCGGCCGGTCAGATTATCCTAATCAAGTAAACAATGTACTTGGATTCCCCTATATTTTCAGAGGGGCGCTAGATGTGCGAGCCAAGGATATCACGCAAAACATGAAGATGGCTGCTACAAAAGCCCTAGCTGAATTAGCGAGGCAACCGGTGCCCGATTATATTTCAGAAGCATACGATGGAGCAACGATGCAATTTGGCCCGGAGTATATAATTCCAAAACCATTCGATCGTCGAGTTCTAATTTGGGAAGCTTCAGCAGTTGCTCAAGCCGCAGTCGATGAAGGAATAACTCAAATTGGTAAGGACGAATTCTCGATAGC
>DUJK01000108.1:5240-5848 GCA_013329925.1 Candidatus Poseidoniaceae archaeon | reverse complement strand
TGCATGGTTGTGCCAATAATCGGCAGGTCATGAGTATTGCCTTTACTTCACTGCTTTAGCCAAGGGCGGAAATGTTGATCTGCATATGCTCTTGCATAATCGGCAGGGTAACCTGCTGCGACTAATTGTTGCTCGTATGCTAGTTGCTCTGGCGTAATTGAAGTATCAGGCGCTGGCATTCCTGCAACTGCGGCGAATCCTGCATCAGAATATGCCTTCTCCTGCATCGACCACTGGTCATTCTTAGAGCCTCTTCCTCTAACGAAGAATACAGTGATTAGGAGCAATACGATGACCGCCCCAATTATTCCGACCAGCGTATAAGACATACCAAATATACCGGACTCTGATTCGGCCTCATCCGTAGAATCTGTTGTATCATCACCTAAGTCAGTATCATCTCCAGGGTCAGTTGGGTCAACTGGGTCAACTGGGTCAACTGGGTCAGTTGGATCTGTTGTGTTGTCGCTCGGCTCATCTGGCTCATCTGGTAACTCGCAGCCATCGGGGCCGACTATTGTACCAATTGGAGTCTCTGGGCACAAGTCGTTTTCATTGAGAACTCCGTCCAAATCCAAATCAAGAATTGGGCACCCGACGCCATCATC
>DUJK01000108.1:0-4849 GCA_013329925.1 Candidatus Poseidoniaceae archaeon | reverse complement strand
CCATCCGTGTCGTAATATTGGGTCATGTCATTTGGTAAAATATCATTGTCGTTGGACACTCCATCGTTATCAAGGTCTGGGCAACCATATCTGTCGATAGTTGAGGTCCCAGGATTATCGGGGCAGTCATCGACAATTCCGTCTCCTGCATCAGTTGAATTGAACCCGTCTCGGTCGACATCATTAGCCCATAATTCATCTTCATTTTGTACATAAAATGGTTCAGAGAAGTGGACATTGTTCGATTCATTGGCCTCGGTAACGTCGTCGTTGCTATCAATAATTAGCTTGCAGCGATAATCGCCAGATGGTGTGTCGGTTGGAATGGTGAAGAAAGCATAACTGTCTTGGACGCTTGATTGCTCATATGACATTGCGTTAGTTATGCTTGGGTTTTCTGATTCTAATTCAGAAGAGTACATGGTTGACACTGTCACATTATCTGAATTAACCAACTCCATTTGCACAACCATGCTTTGACCAAATCCTGGGCCTCTAGCGTTGTGAATTATCCATTGAGTAGTAATCTCTTCATCGGTGTATGCTTCAGTAGTTGGACAGGTTAGTGATTCTGGAATCAAGTCTGGCAATGCCGGGTTAACGACTATAAGTTCGACATCATAATCGCCTTGGCCGCCATTAGAGTCAACTGTTAGCGTGTAAGTTGTTGTTTGTCCTTCATAGACTTCATTATCCATCGACTCAAAGACCAATCCATAACTCATGTTATCTACTGATGCCACTAAGTCGCCAGCGCTGTTAGTTAGCGTGGCTGTGAATGGTGCAGACATAGATGCATTGAATCTGACTTCTGTGTTGTAGTAATCGTCAATCGTGAAACTGTATGCATCTTCAGTATCTGAATTACTCAAACAACCAGTACCACTAATTGGATTATTTGTCCCAAGCGGGATTCCAGATGCGCTTGCGTCTTGGCCCAATCCTAGATCATTTTGATTCCCGCAAGTAAACGGTGGGACATATGTTGATTGGTCTGGCTCGCCGATGAGCAATCGGTAGGTTCCACCAGGATTGCTATTGCCAAAACCGCCAAAATAAGTGATGTTGATGTAATAGTCTCCCGCAGTATTTTCGTAATCAGTGCCTTCTAAAGTGACAAAATCATCACCCGTAGAAATACTTGAGTCGATGGTTGTGCCGTTAGGTAAGTCGAGACTTAAATCGAAGTCTGCACCATCAATTGGCGCAGTAACCAAGGTGATTTCAAGCGGTTGATTGGGTGTTATTGTCACCTTGTAAAGGTCAGCTTCATCAGTAGAATCAATACAACCTCTTACTTCTAATTCAGGGTCTGTTCCTAAATCAAGAGAGTTGGCAACTGTTTCGCCAATGTCAGAACCTGATGCGGCATCATCTTGTGGAGTTGAACAAGCGTTGACAGAATTGCCGATTTCCATTGTATCATCGGCTAACTCGACGTTATCTGCTTCATTCTTTTCAGCGACCATTTCATCTGAATCAAGAACAATAAATACATTGTATTCTCCTTCTACAATATTTGTTGGTATCGCTCCGTTAACCGTGAGAACCTGAGTTGCATTAATTGCCAGACCGGCGGTCCAACTTACATTACCCAAATTATGATCTACCCAAGTTTGCCCTAAATCAACGCTCAAGATAACTTCAGCCATGAATGAATCTGATAAATCTAAAGTTCCGTCATTGATTACCGTTATGTCTACTGGAACTATATCTCCCGGGTTTGCCGCAAGTCCAAAACTAACATTATCAATTGCTAGGTTTGGAATTGGTACGCTGTAATTCGTCCAGATATCAAGTGTATAGTTGCCACTTCCAGAAAAATGTGTAGTGTTTACAAAATATGTCCCTGGTTGATTTTCGAATGATGTATCTGCTGATGTGACGAATTCATCAAGTCCGGCACTATTGGTTGAAGTGTCGATAATTGAGCCGTTTGGTTGATGCATGATTAATTCGAAGTCAACTCCTGACTCCATTGTTAAAATTGCCGTGATGGTGTGGTTTAACGGCACGTCAAAAGCGAACACGTCGCCGCCATCAGAACCGTCGAGGCAACCAGTGTAACTAGCAGTTACGTTATTGCCCATATTTGTTGGGGATTCTGACCAATTCTGCGGTGCGTCTTGTCCTGTGTTTCCATCATTCTGGGGCGAGTACCAATCGACACATGACTCGGTGTAGTTCGTCCATATGTCTAAGTCATAATCGCCAATAGAAGAGCCTGTGCCCTGATTATATGGGAACACAACTATCCAATAAGTTCCGGGTGTTGATTCGATTGATGAGCCAACGCTAGTCACCGTTTCTTCTGGGTCGTCGTAATACGATGTGTCTGCGGCGAAGTAGGAGCCATTATCTTCGAAGGCGAGGGCTAAATCGTAATCGTTTTGATAATTAGACATGGTGACCTCGATATTGTAGTCTTGGTCCATGGTGAATTCATACCAGTCCTCAATGTCGGTAGTATCTGCACAACTAGTGAATGAGGTGGTGGGATTTGAACCTAAATCTTTAGCAGTATTGGTTGTGGCATTTCCTGCATCACCAGGAGACCCTCCATCATTTTGGATTGCTGGGCAAGGTTGGCCAACTGCATTTCTAATATCCTTCCTTAAATCATCCAATAATATTGGTTCGCCAAATGGATTCTTACTTTCTTCTTCGTCAAATGTTTCTAAATTAAGCGGATTATAGGTACTCATTATCGGCGATAATGCAGTAACAATGAACATAATTCCAACTAAAAATCGTAGATTACGCATGGCTCTCACAAGTTCTTGTGCGCGCCGCTAAGTTATCAAAGTACGGTTATTCAGTTAACAGACGATGGTTTTGGTGATGATGCATTTACTGCTTCTGAAACTCCTTGTTGGTATCGTTTGAAATTCTGGATAAACATGCTTGCCAAATTATCTGCAGAGGTGTGGTAATCATTAGGATTGCTCCAAGTTTTGATTGGTTGCAATACGTCGCTAGGGACCCCTGGGCAGGAGGTTGGGACTTCAAAACCGAATCTACTATCTTGGACATATTCTACGTTGTCTAGATCTCCATCCAATGCAGCATTTAGCATTGCTCTTGTGTACTTTATCTTCATTCGGTTGCCAACCCCATATGGGCCTCCAGACCAACCGGTGTTGATTAGCCAAGCTGTGGCATTATGCTCTTCCATTTTCTGCGAAAGTAAGTCTGCATAAACACCTGGGTGCATAGGCATGAATGGCTCACCAAAGCATGCTGAGAAGGTCGCCTGTGGCTCTTTTACCCCTATTTCAGTACCTGCAACCTTGGCGGTATAACCTGAAATGAAATGATATGCTGCTTGATCCGGGCTTAACCTAGAAATCGGAGGTAAAACACCAAAAGCATCACAGGTAAGGAAAATTACGTTTTGTGGGTGTCCTCCTTTGGAATCTGTAGTTCGGTTGTCAATGAATTCTATAGGATATGAACCTCTAGTGTTCTGTGTTTTGGAGGTGTCATGAAAATCGGGAACTCCATTGTCATCCATCACAATATTTTCTAAAATTGAGCCGAATTTCCTTGTTGTGCCAAAAATTGCCGGTTCGTCTTCTTCTGACAAATCGATGAGTTTTGCATAACATCCGCCTTCGAAATTGAACACTCCATTGGACCCCCAACCATGCTCATCGTCGCCAATCAAGGCACGCTTTGGGTCGGCTGAAAGTGTGGTCTTTCCTGTCCCGGACAAGCCAAAGAACACAGCGGTATTTTCGCCTGTTGTATTAGCAGAGCAGTGCATGGGGAGGATGCCTTTCTTTGGCAAAATAAGATTCATGACTGAGAAGATTGATTTTTTGATTTCTCCAGCGTATCTTGTTCCTCCAATGATGACTTCTTTAGCATCATAGTTTACCATCACAAAACACTGGGAATTTAGCCCGTCTAGTTCTGCATTTGCTTCGTAGTGAGGTGCGTGAAAAACGGTGAACTCGGGTGAGTGAAGTTTCATTTGTTCCGCGCTGGGCCTGATGAACATATTCCTAGCAAAGGCATTGTGCCAAGCGTTTTGATTGATGACACGTATTGGTAGCGCTTCACTAAAGTCCGCTCCACAATACAGGTCTTGGACAAATAAATTTTCTTGGTTGGATAAATATTCTACCACTTTAGCCCTCATTTTGTTAAATGTTGCTAAGTCTGTTGAAATGTTGACGTCTCCCCAATTAATATCGGAATTCGTGCTTGGTTCATCAACGATGTATTTGTCATTAGGCGACCTGCCGGTTCTTTCACCAGTTTCAGTAACCAAAGCCTTGTGAGCGCTGTAAACTCCTTCGCCGCGAGAAACTGCCAATTCGACTAGCGTCTCCACAGGTAAATTCCAATGGATGCTCCCGACGCAATGTAAACCATGCACGGATAGGTCGCCTTTCGGCTCACCTAGTATCTCGGCCATACCAAATCGTGTCAAAGGCTGTCTTTGTCCTTTTCGCATGCTGGTGTTCAAAAAAATCGTGATTTGGCGCTATAAGACTGGCGCCAAATCGGTGAAAAATCATCCCAAATAGGGGCGAGTATTGAATAGCAGTAGTCAAAGCCTTAGTCACATGTCTGAAGATTCTGATGCTGAAGACATTACAAATAAACCTAATAATAAGCGGGATGAAGTCATTAGAAAACAATCGTTTTCTCGAGCAAGAGGCTTAGACATCTCCTCTTTCATGATTGAACAGGAAGATGAAAAACCATCTGTTTGGGAGCCTGTGGAAGAAGCAAATGAAACAGATATCGCCATGGGGGAAATAGCAGAGATTTTTTCCAAGGGCGGCGAAGATTTCAACCGCCCGGGAGCCATCCAAAAAGATGGTACAGTCAACAGTGC
>DUJK01000104.1:3977-12418 GCA_013329925.1 Candidatus Poseidoniaceae archaeon | reverse complement strand
ACTATTCCCTGATGGACATCATGAATCGGTTAGCAAAATTACCACCGACATAGCGTGTGAACATCGAGCTGAGGAAAGAAAAATCAATGATGTCAAAACTGATTCTATGATTAGCAGTACATTGACTGTCACTAACGCAGATGGTAAGGTTGTTGCTGACTTTAATGACTGTGCGGGAACATCTGTAGACTTAGCAGTTGGAACCTACCACTATGATTTTGATGTTACAATTACTGGTCCGTTAGCGCTCAATGACACTATGTTGAAGGAAATTAAATTAGAGATATCTTCATTCCAACCACTATTAGTTTGGAATAGCGCTGCACCTGCATCTCTAGAGGGTAAAACAGTCAATCTTAGCAGCACCGCTGACATGGCGCTTGGCGGCTCAAATTATGGACAAATTGAAAACCCTGGCTATCACATGAATCCAAAGAGCCTAGATGCAAAACTAATCTATGCAATGTTCATTCCTTGTGTCACTTTTGGTGCAATGGTATTCATCTTGCTGCGATCTATGGCTAGAGGTTATGAATTCGAGATGAACAAGTGTTACGGATGTGACCTTTGTGACGATGCTTGTCCTGTTAGATTATTCAATGGGGGAGACAAACTCAACATCATCTACAACTCTTGGAATAATGAAGACGATGGCGTTCCAATGTACTCATGTTTAACGTGCACTGCTTGTACCAATGCATGTCCTCAATTAGTCGACTACGACTCATATGTAGACATTAGAAGAGGATTAATTGTCGGTGGCCCGCAAGCTGAAATCCCTCACACTGTATTGCAAGCAGTTCTTGCTGCCGAAGCAGAAGAAGATGCAGATCAAGATTTCGTATCTGTTGAAGACTATCCTATCGATTCTAATATCGGTTATTATCCCGGCTGCGTAGACTACCTAGACCAAGAAATGGTCTTCTCTCACGTTAATGAAGGTGAAATGAACCTCGGAGCAGCCACTACATCAGCCTATACTTTGTTTGATGAGATTGGTATTGATGTCTCATACTTGGGTAGAGACTTCCTTAAGTGCTGTGGCCATGACCAAAAGTGGCAAGGTCTTACCGAAGTATTTGACAAGTTGAAGGCTTACAATCAAAAGAAGATCCAACAATCTGGAATAGACACCCTCGTATCTTCATGTGCAGAGTGTTTCAGAACCTTTGCTAGAGATTATGAACTTGAGGATGTGAAAGTTATGCACACTACTGAATTCTTACTCGAACAAGGATTTGACATGGACCTAAAGGTCGCTGAAGAAACCACAGTTACCTATCACGACCCATGTAGACTTGGCAGACAAATGGGAATCTATGAAGAACCTAGAGAATTAATTACTGCTGTTGAAGGCGTAAACCTTGTTGAGATGGAACACAGTGGCGAAGATGCAATGTGTTGTGGTGTATCCAGTATGATGTCTTGTAATGAAAATGCTAGAGCACTTCGTGTCTCTAGAATGGAAGAGATCAAGTCAACTGGCGCCGATACCATGCTGACATCCTGTCCAAAGTGTGTAACTCACTTTGAGTGCTTGAAGTTTGAAGGTGATGATAAATACTCAGACATTAAGATTCTTGACGTAGTTACTTTCCTAGCACAACAAATTAACGAGAAGAAGTCAAAGATTGCCGAAGAGGCAATTACCACCATAGAGACTGAGGCTTGAGTTAATCCTCAGCCGTTTCGTGGTCGCTACTCATACCGAGTATTTCGTAATTAGACGGGAATAAAGCAACACCAACTCCGGCAATAAGTGTGACTAAACCCCACATGAACATTTGTTGAACAAATAGCATCTCAAGAGCCAGTACACATAAAATTAAACCACCAATATTTGAAGTCCAAACTAAGGTCTTGAACGTTGATAATGGAACTCCGGTAGTTCCAGGTTTACGGTAAGGGCCAAATTCACCACCAAATCGTTGAGCGTCATTTTTGG
Source organism: Candidatus Poseidoniaceae archaeon (assembly GCA_013329925.1). Classification (GTDB taxonomy): domain Archaea; phylum Thermoplasmatota; class Poseidoniia; order Poseidoniales; family Poseidoniaceae; genus MGIIa-L1; species MGIIa-L1 sp8734u. Next base: position 10,473 of record DUJK01000104.1, on the reverse strand, counting down.
CCTGGTCTTTTCCACTCATAACATCACCTATCAATCATCGATATTGCATCTGTTGGACACGCTAGAACACATAGCCTGCACCCTGTACATGCATCGCGGATAATCTTCGCCTTACGATTTGATTCAACGTTCATCAAAGGACTTCGCATGGCAACCTTGTAGAGTTCAATCGCGTCATCATCACATACTATGTCACATTGATCGCAACCAATGCACAAACTTTCCTCAACAAAGGCAACGGTATTTTCGCCACCTTTGATTGATGCATGTTGAACACTACGTTGTCGATTAAGTGAGGTTCGAATGCGTAAAGCTTCCGCTTCTCTACGCTTTTTCAACTCATCCGCTGACGTCATTCATGCAACCCCACGGGGGCCTTCTCTTCAAACCTAACGACTGTCATATTAACTAGTAAATCACCAAAACAATAGAACGCACCAACCAAAAGTGGAGGATTCCAAGCGGTCAAACCAGTCCATGGCACTTCATTTGCCCAAGTCCAATTACCTAATTGCGTACCGACTATTTCCATTGCTAATGCCGCCCAAGCCATAGATGCATACAAACGAGGTTGTGGGCCGAATCTAGTGAATACCAATACCAATATCAGAAGAATAAGTCCGGATGTATCACTTCCATCATAGAAACCATATGCCACCATTGGAATAAATGGTATCAAAATTGGTAAAGCCAGTGATTGTTTCATCTTGTTTGCCATAATTCTTCCCAAATCGAATAAGAAATAATGACCCGCTGGAACAAATAGCGGCATCAAGCCTCGTTGGTATTCATAGATATTCCAAACCTCACTAAAGAATAATTCCATTGGTGTGGCAAAAGCCAGAACGGTAATCATCTCAATTCTTTCTTTACGACCTGTGGTCTTGTAAATGTAGACAAAAACACCCCAACACCAGATATTTACTGGCCATTCTGCCAGGTTATCAGGTAGTAATCCACCAAATGCAGTAGCAGAAACCCACAGTCCAATAAGGATAGTAAGTGAATACAACCATGCTCTGCTCATAAACCTCCCAAGGCATTCATAGCATTATTTATTTGCTAGACTTTAATTTTGATATGCTGAAAACTCTTTACCCATAGCAAGCATCGAAAGTTCAGCAACCAAGGCATGCCAACCATGAGCATGTTTGCCATAAATGTGACCAACTTCAGAATGGCTTTGGAAAACTGCACTTGGAGAATTGAGGTTTTCGATATCTGATTTCTTCTCATTAATTCGGTAAAACCAAGAGGCTGCCTGCCCATCAACCAAGTAAACAACCGGTTCAACTGGACCATCAGAATCAGTAGTAAGACAAGTCGGCACTCCTTCTTGGATTAAGAAATCCTCTACATCAACACCGCCTTTAGAGTACATTAATTTCTTCATTTTGCGATTAGAAAGTTTGAGCAACTCACTACCACTCTTAACTGATAAAATCCCCAGTCCATACGTACCACTATTGTTCTTGATGAATACTACTGGCTCTCTATCAATCCCCATATCTTGGTATCTTGCTCCAATCTTTGAGAGGAAATCATCGACTTCTCCAGCAAGTTCAATTCTACAAGCTTCTTTATCTAGGCATTTATCTTTAGAGACAAACCATTCAGTCATCAAATACCATGGATCAATCTCAAGCATTCCAGCGATTTCATCGACGTAACCCTGCAGTGCTTGATAATGATCTGACTTTTTTCTCACATGCCAACCCATTTGAGGAGGGGGGGACACTCTGCTAGAACTAAGCCCAGGCAATAATCCCTCAGTCAAGTCATTGTTGAGAAGTATCAAATCTGGTCTTTCACCATCAATAGCAATTCCTTGTTCACCATCAAAATCTTTCAACTCCACATTATCTAGATTTAATGGTCCTGAAAGACCGGCAATTGAGCCGTGTCCTTCAAGTTCCGGTGAACCGACAGTGACTCGGAAATCAACCATTTTTAGCAATCTCTGTAAAGTCCTTAGGTTCTCTGCATATGCGGAATTTCTAGTATGTGATTCGGGATATAGGTGTACCCACTTGCAGTTCTTATCACGTCTCAAAATATTATTTCTAAGTAATGCAGCTAGATGTTCTTCATCTTCTTTGGCGACATTATTGAAACCGGCAGGGAAGTGATTGGCATCAACTACAGCGATTTTCCAGCCAGCATCACGAATATCAACACTGCCATAAATTGGAATGGAAACTTCTAGCCGTTTTTTCTCCATCCATGCGGTAATGTTTGCCCTTTTATCTTCAATTAATGTTGATAGTTCATGTAAATTCATGCTATCACCTCATCAATCAATGATTCTATAGAAAAATTGGTTCGACTATGCAGTGGTTGGTTTATGTGCAAAGCCTCAAACAAACCAAGACCAATCGCCATATCAGGTAGATCATTCAATAGTTTACTAAACTTAGTATATTTCTGCGCTACTGCATCAGAGAGATGAGAAAACTCACCCAAGAATTGGCGAAGTTGATTTGGTGAAGTTGCTGTCCCGGCTGGGAGTTTTGGCCGGTCAGTAATCGACCTAGGTAACTTGGTTAACCTGGCTGCTGATCTTAGAGCCGCCTTTTCTAACCCATTATGGGGCAAACGCCATTCTTCTGGTAAGCGGTATGAATGTTGTCGGTGTCGCTGGCCTAGGAATGGCACTCTAACTTCTAAAGAATTGGCCATTGAGTGACGGTCTACTAATCTTAATTGAAAATTACTCAACTGGCCACGTTCAAGTTCAAAGTCAAGGAATTGTTCCAGATTATCAGTATAATCTTCAGGCAACAAACTGTTAGAATACCAGCAGCTGTCAATTGGCAGATTACGATTAATTATTGGCTTAGTTACCGAATCATCAATTTGATTCAGTCTAGAGTTTACTACTTCACTGTGATTGGTTAACGACTTGTAGCGTGGATACCCGGCATGCAATTCATCCGCACCTTGACCACAAAGCCCGACTTTGACGTGCTTTTGCATTTCCTTGAAAAGTGGTTGAAAGAATAACACCGATACATCGAGATCTTCACCATAATAGGCTAACTTTGGAATATCTTTGACAAAACCGTCTTCAGACATTACCTTTGTATGATGTTGCAAATCCAGGGTGCTAGCGACTTCTTCTGCAGCAATCCAATCCGGATTATCCTCACTTTCTGCGACCGTCCAACAAGCAGGCACTGGTTTTGATTCACGCATTGCAGCATCACTGGCAACTGCGGCAACTAATGAAGAATCAAGACCGCCTGAGAGGACAATTCCAACCGGAACATCCGCCATAAGGCGTTCTTGAACGCTGTAGGTAAACGATTCGAGCAAACTTTTTGCTTCTAAATCAGGATTCCAAGTGGCCACTGGATTAAGTTGCTGGCGCTCATAACTAGTTACTGAATGCAAGTAAGGTTGTCCTGTAGCGTCTTCCCGCCAAACCTCTACAGTACCAGGGCGAACCTGATGTACATTCTTAATCAAAGTCGAGGAATCCAAGCAATATTCCCATGCCAGTCTCAATCCTAGTGCAATTTCATCAATGACCGGTTGATATGATTCATGGGCATGAAATGCCTTAATTTCACTGGCAAACAAAAGACTCCCGTCAATTATTGTGCGAACTAGTGGCTTGATACCAAGCGAATCTCTAGCTAGTATTAGTTCCCGATGTTCACTATCCCACAACGCAAAACTGAACATACCATTCAATTGCTTAACCCAATCTGTGTGATTAATATCACCAACTCCTGCAACACTTTTAGCATACTTTTCATGAAGCGCGAGAATAACTTCAGAATCTCCAGAAGTTTTCCAGTTATATTTTAGCTTGCTACGCAAATCTAGGTGATTATATATCTCACCATTAGCAATTAGTACGGTACTTGAATTGCCAATGATTGGTTGTTGACTACCATGTATGTCGACAATCGACAAACGATTATGTCCCAAACTTATGACTTCATCAGACCAAACACCTGAGCCATCTGGGCCTCGGTGTTCAAGAATTTTGACCATTTGATTGACTACAGAATCATCGGGAGATGAAAACATCCCTGAGATTCCGCACATAAATTTTGATGACCGATTAATTATATGAAGAGTCGCTTTTTGCTTGGCAAATTACCAAAGAGGGTAAGCAAACATTGCAACACCAAGTAGAATCATTGAGAGAATGTATACGAAGTAATAGGCACCTTGGGGCGGGTCGGAATATTTGGTATCTTCTTCATCCATGCTGTTCAAACATCCCTACACTAATCGACATTTTAACATATTGAAAGATATCACAATAATCCAATGAATGGTTCTAGGATTAAAATCCCGGCCAGCGGAATAAGTAACATGGTAGCATTATCATCAATGTAACGCAGTCTTGGCATTTCTGAAAATACGCAAAGCGGGGCAAAAATAACTGCCAACCACCATGGGGTGGCAAACAGATACCAACAAGTTAACCACAAACTAACGAGGAAAATTGTTGAGAAAATAATCACTTCCTTAGTTTGTAAACCCTTACGGCGTAACTCGCCCATAAAAGGATCACCAAAAGCCAATGAAAGGATTAAGGGATATGCATACTCCTTTACTGGAGCCAATAATAATACCATTCCAACAGCAAAGCCGCCCCACGCTAATGCAGAAACTTGTTTTGCTTCATATTCTCGCTGACCAAATACAGTAAAACCAAATTTTAATCTCAGGGCTTCACCAAAAATGGCCACTATAATGACTAGCGATACAACCTCTGACAAAGTAATACCAATTCCTTCAGCCACATCTTCGCCAAATTCAAAGTAAATATATGGAATTATGAACATCGAAATATGAAAGATACGACGAAATATATGACCACTCATACCCCCGATAGATAAATCCACTGGGTTAGTTAGTTCTACCTGTTCACTCATTTTTTCTGCCCCCTAATATATCTAGGGCTTCTGTTATAGAAATTGAACCTGCCGCCAACGAAACAAGCATTTCTTCCAGTTTATCAGATTCTAAGATTCTTCGTTCATGTTGAGCAAGTAACCTCTCACGCCAGCGTGCCCTATTTGAACGTCCTGAATCCTTCAACTCGAGTAGTGTACTAGATGCAGCAGCAATACCATCGCCATCAAGGGCCGAGGTTAGTAAAACGGGAGGTGCGTCTCCAAGACCAAGATGAAATGATTCGATTAATTCTTCAGCATGTTTTTCTGCACCATCGAGGTCAGATTTGTTGACAATTACCGCATCTGCCAATTCTAGTAAGCCGGCTTTTTCTGCTTGTACTCCGTCACCTCTTGCCGGACCTTCAACCACTACAATACGGTCCGCTATGGCAGCACAGCGCACCTCAGCTTGTCCTGAACCAACTGTTTCAATAATCACTCTATCCCAACCTGCTAATACCAAAAACTCAATCATATCTGAAACTATTAGCGGCACACTGCCTGAAGATTTCCTGGTAGCGATGGACCTAACATAGATACTTTCTTTGATGTCATCTAAGTCAATTGCCGTGATTCTTACTCGGTCTCCAAGCAGGGCACCACCAGTACGTGGTGAAGAAGGATCTATGGCCAGTAAAGCAATTTTTAATCCACTTCCGGCCCAAGTAGCTAGTAATTTGTCTATCAAACAAGATTTGCCAACTCCAGGAGCACCTGTTATGGCAATTGAACGCCAGTTTTCATTACCCTTAGAGGTTATACTAATATCGGTAATCTGTTTTATCTGGCCTAGCGTAATCTGGCCGTTTTCCAGACCAGTCAGAGTTCTAGCAAGCGACCTCCGATTACCATTTATGGCTGCTTTAATCAGTTGGTCACTCAAAAAATCACCTCAAGCCGAAGATTCCCAAAACCAATCATTGGAATCTCCAACTCCTATATTAGGCATATTTGCCGAGGTGTCGATAAATTCTAGGATTTCAGCCGTTGGTGTCCCTGGTCCAAATATTGCTCTGATTTTGCAACTGAACAAACCACTTCGGTCGTCGTGAGGAATTATTCCGCCGGCAAAGACAATGACATCATTCAATCCCTCTGCAACCAGTAGTTCACAGACTTTTGGAAATAGATGATTATGCGCCCCTGAGAGAGAAGAAAGCCCCAAAAATCTAGCATCTTCATCTCTAACAGTATCGACAATTTGCTGTGCTGTTCTGCGTAATCCGGTGTAAATTACTTCATGTCCTGCATCACGTAAGGTTCGAGCAACGACTTTTGCACCGCGGTCATGACCATCAAGACCGGGCTTGGCAACAACAATGCGCAAAGGTTGGCTCATGATTAGTCGGAGAAATGCTCACCTATCAAGACAACCCTTGAAATCATCCTCGAAGCATACTTTTACCTCTAATGCAATGCTTTACACGCCCAAAAACACGGTAAGCAATAAAGGCGGCCTTTTGATACATACACTAGGTGACACCAATGCCTACGACTGAAGAACGACTGCGAGACCTGCGCAATAGGAAGGCGCAAAGTGAAGCAGGTGGCGGTCAAGCAAGAGTTGACGCACAGCA
>DUJK01000104.1:3398-3639 GCA_013329925.1 Candidatus Poseidoniaceae archaeon | reverse complement strand
TAACTGCACGAGAGCGCATAGAAATTCTGCTGGATGATGGTAGTTTTCAAGAAATAGACGCTTTAGTCGAACATCGATGTCGAGACTTCGATATGGATAAGAATGTCATTCCTGGTGACGGGGTAGTTACCGGACACGGCACAATAAATGGCCGAGAAGTATTTGCTTTCGCCCAAGATTTCACAGTTTATGGTGGCTCACTTGGAGAAATGCACGGACTAAAGATTTGCAAAGTACTGGA
>DUJK01000104.1:0-3053 GCA_013329925.1 Candidatus Poseidoniaceae archaeon | reverse complement strand
GGAAAGCCGGTAATTGGTTTGAACGATTCTGGCGGTGCTAGAATCCAAGAAGGTGTGGCATCACTGGGCAGTTATGCTGAAATTTTCTTCCGTAATGTCAGAGCTTCGGGGGTTGTGCCCCAAATTTCGGTGATAATGGGGCCATGCGCTGGAGGTGCGGTTTACTCGCCTGCAATTACTGATTTTGTCATCATGGTCGACCAAACTGCTCACATGTTCATCACCGGACCTGAAGTAATCAAAACGGTAACTAATGAGGTTGTTTCATTTGAAGAACTCGGTGGTGCTATGACACATGGAAGTAGATCGGGAGTATCTCATTTCACTGCCGAAGATGATGAAGCAGCCATTCAACTAGCAAGAGACCTATGCGATTTATTGCCAGCAAATAACATGGAAAAGCCACCTGTCAAGAAAACCTCAGACCCAATTAGTCGAAGTTGTGACAAACTCGATGCAATAATTCCCGAGGAATCTAACAAACCATACGATGTTGTTGATGTCATCTCTGAAGTACTAGACGACAATGGTTTTCTTGAAGTACAAGCTGACTGGGCACAAAATATTGTCATTGGATTTGGGCACTTGAGCGGCCAAACAGTTGGTGTTGTTGCTAATCAACCAAAAATTCTTGCTGGTTGTTTAGATATTGATGCAAGTGATAAAGCTGCTAGATTTGTGCGGTTTTGTGACGCTTTTAACATACCAATAATAACTTTTGAAGATGTACCGGGATTCCTGCCGGGAACTAATCAAGAATGGGGTGGAATCATTAGGCATGGTGCTAAATTACTCTATGCTTTTGCCGAAGCAACTGTTCCAAAATTAACTGTTATTATGAGGAAAGCCTATGGCGGTGCCTATGATGTTATGTCTTCAAAGCATATTCGTGGAGATTACAATGTAGCATGGCCTTCTGCCGAACTCGCAGTTATGGGTGCTGATGGTGCGGTTGAGATTATTCACCGTCGAAGATTGAAGAGTGCTCGTAACAGTGAGCAAGAGCGTATTCGTTTAACTGAAGACTTTAACGACAAGTTTGCTAATCCGTACAAGGCTGCAGCACTTGGCTACATTGATGATGTCATCGAACCAAATCAGACTCGTTCAAAATTAGCCCGAGCGCTAGAAATGTTGCTTGACAAAGAGGAATTAAGACCGGCAAGAAAACACGGAAATATTCCGCTATGAGGTTTTGATATGACTGATGAAGCAATACTAAGAATCGCAGCAATAAGTGCAGTTCTTTCCATCATTGAATCGCAAGGTGATGACGGCTCAAATATTGGCAGAAATGCTGGTAATGCTTGGTCACAGGACCACATACGGATGAATATGGGACTAAATTCCTTGATGAATGCAAGATCTAGTAGGTCGCCATGGAGATGATTAAATGACTGAAAAAAGGAAAGTAATCGTTGATGGGCAAGAGTTTGAAGTTGAAGTGGAAGTAGAAAACGGTAAATGGCTAGCCACTGTAGAGGGTCGAACTTTTGAAATTGAAATCCCTGATTCTGGCCCTGTGGTAAAGAAACGACGTGCTGCAGGTGGCAAGAAAAAGAAATCTGGCACCGTATCTGCTAATATTCCTGGTAAAATTGTCACAATTGAAGTAGAAGTTGGCCAAGAAGTAACAGAAGGACAAGTCATATTGATTTTAGAAGCCATGAAGATGCAAAATGAAATTCAAGCACCTGTCAATGGCAGAGTGGTTTCGGTAAATTGCGAAGAAGGTCAATCAATCGAAGCAAATGTGCCTTTGGTAGTAATTGAACCTAAAGAAGAATAATCACTAAAAAATCGCAAATAAAATGCGATGATTAAAGTGGAGATAACACTAGGTCGGTACATGACCGCACCTGCAGTATGTGATTTTCCCGGCTGTGGCGCAGTTGGAGAGATAGTCTCAAGGCTTTCACCTGAAGGTTTTTTGGTTGCTACTGGAAAGAAAGCTTACTCATTTAGAGAAGCATATCGGAGATTTCACTATTGTCAAAATTGCCATGACCAGTTAATGGGCGGAGTTTGGTCTAGAGTAAGAAAGCCAGACGACAAAAAAGATGGTCATGTCGCACCAACTGCGATTTGATTGCTATTTTTTTCAACAGATTGAAATAAAATTCTAATCTGTTCTCTGTTGTAATTTTTCCAACGATCAAGAAAGCTATCGCTGGTTATTATCACAAATATTCTAAGTTTGGAATCAGAGGTTCAGATAACACCCTGAGCCATCATTGCTTCGGCTACCTTGAGGAATCCTGCAACGTTCGCTCCAAACACATAGTCACCATCACGGCCATACATCTTTGCAGTAGAGTATGCTTGCTCGTGGATTGAAACCATGATGTCGTCAAGTCTCTTGTCGACTTCTTCCCGAGTCCATGATAGGCGCAGTGAGTTCTGGCTCATCTCAAGACCAGAGGTTGCTACACCACCTGCATTGCTTGCCTTTCCAGGAGCGAATAGAACTCCTCCTTCTTGGAAGGCTGCAACTGCTTCTGGAGTACAAGGCATGTTAGCACCTTCAGCAACAGCGATTACTTTGTTTGCAACCAGCATCTTTGCTTCTTCACCATTTAATTCGTTCTGAGTTGCACATGGAAGAGCAACATCGACATTGACTCCCCAAAGGCCGTTAAGTGAAGGTTCTGGAGCAGACTTAGTGAAAGTGACTCCATCGAAATTGTCAGCGTATTCGCTGATTCTCCCACGGCGGTTGTTCTTCAGATCCATAATCCAAGCAAGTTTCTCTCTGTCAATTCCTGCAGGGTCGTGAATCCAACCTGATGAATCAGACATAGTTACTGGCTTTCCACCTAAGTCGAGGACCTTCTCACAGGCGAATTGAGCTACATTTCCGCTTCCGCTTATTGAAACAGTTGCACCCTCGAATGACTTACCTTGAGCACCAAGCATCTCGCGTGCGAAGTAAACTAGACCATATCCAGTTGCTTCTGGGCGAATTAGTGAACCACCATATGTGCGTCCCTTGCCAGTAAGAACTCCTGCTTGGAATTCGTTTCTCAGTTTGCGATACATACCATACATGTAAC
>DUJK01000185.1:5933-15578 GCA_013329925.1 Candidatus Poseidoniaceae archaeon | reverse complement strand
AATGGAGAATATTGATCCAATGGGTGTACATACTGGCGAATCTACAGTTGTTGCTCCATTACAATCATTTTCAGACCAAGACCATCAAATTTTACGAGACCAAGCATTGAGACTTATTCGTGCACTAAATATCAAAGGAGGTTGTAATGTTCAATTTGCCTTTAATCAGTTTACCGGAGAAATAAGGGTGATTGAAGTAAACCCTCGTGTATCACGTTCTTCAGCACTTGCTAGCAAAGCAACAGGCTACCCAATTGCCCGTATTGCTGCCAAAATTGCTGTCGGCTATACTCTTGATGAATTACCTAATCCAATCACTGGTGATGGTACTACAGCAGCATTTGAACCTACTTTGGATTACTGTGTAGTAAAGATTCCCAGGTGGCCATTTGACAAGTTTAGAACAGCAGATAGAACACTTGGTACTTCAATGAAGTCTACTGGGGAAGTAATGGCCATCGGTCGAAATTTCGAAGAAGCTTTTCTCAAAGCATGGGCTTCATTGGAACAAGGTTGCCCTCATCCCCGCCCATTAACAAAAGCTGATGAGTCTGAGGGCGACACTATGGCGGAAAGAGCAAATGAACCTCTTCCAGATGCAACTTTAGTAGATTGGTGTAAAATTGCTACAGATCGAAGGATGGGGGCGTTAATTGAAGCATTTAGAAGAGGTTGGAGCGTGGAGCAGGTTCACGAGATAACTAGAATCACTAGATGGTTTTTGTATCGTTTCGAAAAAATAGCCCAAATGGAAAAAGAAATGGTAAACTTATCTTGTAATCCAACAGAAATCAATGTTGAATTACTACGCGAATGGAAATCTAATGGATTTACAGATTCACACATTGCAGATGCATTAAATTCATTCCCGCCTGAAGGGTATAAATCGTTACCAAGAGGTAGGGATGAAGATTCAGTAATGCGTAGAAGGCATTCACTTTCACTGCACCCTAATTACCGGATGGTTGATTCATGTGCCGCTGAATTCGCTGCCAAAACACCATATTATTACTCAACTTATGAGCCAAACTCGAGGCAGGGAATTGACCATGTGCCAAACTTGGATAAGATGGAGAAAGAGAGGTATGTGGCAATTGGTAGTGGGCCAATAAGAATTGGTCAAGGAATTGAATTTGACTACGGTTGTGTTCATGCCGTAATGGCTATTAGAGAGGCTGGTAAAGATGCGATTCTAATCAATAATAATCCTGAGACCGTCTCTACAGACTTTGATACATCTGATCGCCTTTACTTTGAACCACTTACTCTTGAATACGTTACTGAGGTTTTGCTAAGAGAACAAGCACACGCTATCTTGTTACAATTTGGAGGTCAGACTGCGATTAACTTGTCGCAGCCGCTGGAGAAACGCCTTCCTGAATTATCCAAATCTGGATTAAATTTGCAAATTGCCGGAACTTCATGTGATGCAATAGATGAGGCAAGTGACAGAGAGAGATTCGAGAAATTTGCCAAACGAGCAGGTCTTACTATGCCTAGAGGAGCAACTGGTTTGACTTCCAACGATGTAAGAAATGCTGTAGAGAAAATAGGTTATCCGGTTTTGATTAGACCTTCATATGTTTTGGGAGGAAGAGGTATGGAGATTCTTTCAAATGATGAACAGCTAGATGCTTATCTAGCAGAGGCATATCTTGCACCAGATAAACCACTACTTGTGGATGAGTATCTTGGACATGCCACAGAAATTGATGTTGATGCCGCTTCTGATGGTAAGGAGGTGCTGATTGGAGCAATCATGGAACATCTTGAGGAAGCAGGTATTCATTCAGGTGATTCTACATGTTTTATACCTACACAAAACATTTCAGATGAGATGTTGGAATTGATAAGAGAACAAACCGTTAAAATTGGTTTAGGACTCAATATAATTGGTTGTTTTAATATTCAATTTGCCATTCAGGGCGACGTTCTATATGTTTTAGAAGTAAATCCTAGATCCTCAAGAACTGTACCATTTGTGGCTAAATCATCGGGTTTGCCATTGGCTCGTATTGCGGCAAAGATAACCATTGGAATTCCATTATCTAAACAAACAATACCAGTTAGAACATCTGGAAATGTTTGTGTTAAAGCACCAGTATTCCCATTTATCAAATTACGAGGTCTAGACCCTGCACCTGGTCCTGAAATGAAATCTACAGGGGAAGTATTTGGTTCACATGCTGACGCAGATGTGGCATATCTAAAGGCGCGTTTAGCAACTGAAGTTCCTGTTGCACAGGGTGGAGGAGTATATCTTACAGTTCGAGATGATGATAAACAAAACCTTGTTCCAATCGCTAAAGATTTGATTAAACTTGGCTTTAATATCTATGCAACCCCGGGTACTGCTGACATACTGAGGGAAAATGAGGTGCCCGTAGAGGTTGTATATCGAATAAGGGAGAGAATGCATCCGGATGCTTTAGATTTAATGCGACAGGGTAAAATTTCCTTTATTGTAAATGTACCAACAATTTCTGGCGGTGCAGTAAGAGATGGTAATATGATGAGGAGACTTGCTGTGGAATTGAATATTCCATTTGTTACGACCATTAGAGGTGCAGAAATGGAAGTCGCAGCTATTGCAGCAATGATGAAAGGTGAAATGGAACCAGTTAGGTTACAGGTCAATTATTAAAATCAACACTCATCAAAGGCTTCGATAATGTATCTAGTAAACGGGCTAGTCCAAGCTAGTTCACTAATTCCTGCTTCACCTTCTGAACTGTATACGCGTACTACATCTCTAACTCTGACATTACCTTCAGATGATCTAGCAAGAATAGTTGCAGGTTTGAGAACCTTTCCAGTGCCATGCGGGTCATAGACAGTATCTAAAGCATCTTTTAGGAACCAATCAACTTTACCTCCCTCTTCACCATCATACTTCTTTTTGACCTTTTTAGCGCCAAACATACCGCCGCCTTTCTTTGGTTTTGGTTTTGTTTTAGGCTTAGTTTCCTTCTTTGTTGTCTTCTTAGCAGTTGATTTTTTAGCGGCTGGTTTTTCCTCTTTTTTAGCGACTGAGGCTACTTCTTTTCCAGCAAACTCTTCTTCCAATTCTGCTCGAATTTCCTTTTCCAATTCTTTGCGAATACTTTTTTCAAGTTTATCTCGTAACTTATTTTCGATTTTAACTGGATCTGATTTCTCAATCTTGGCCCAAGCATCATCTCGTTCATCTTGCAATGCTTGCATGACATTGATGTAATGAGATGCCACTTGAATAAGTGCAGTTTCCATTGAAGCCTCAAGTTGCATTGAAACTACTTCACTAGCAGAATCTCGCCATTTTCTCCATTGAAGCATTGTATTAGAATGAATGTCTGAACCACATTTTGGACAGAAACTGCGCTTAGGTGGCTTTAGTACAGGGATAGCTCTCATAGCATCAGGATCAATACCCTCATGCTCTCCACTTGCAACATCGTGAATGTGTGTAGATGCCTCCATTCCAGTATCCATGGCTGTTCTAAACATGCCTTCATTTAGGTCTAATTTACCGTCTTGAATCAAGTCCCAAGCACTTGTTCCTCTAACTACCGCTCTTACTGCCGCATTAGCGGCTGGTGAGTTACCCCAATCCATAGTAACAATTGGGCTTGGAGATTCCAACTCGACATTTCCAAAAGCGTCGGATAAGTCTACTCCTTCTCCTTCCGCAGGAGCGGCAATTCCTAATTTTATTGGATTTGCCCCTTCTTCTATTTTCGCTATCATGTCAAATTTTTCAGCCATTGAGAGGTCTTCTCTCATTCGAATTACCGCCTTAAGTTGATTTAAATCGTGTCCTGTGGAGGTGATTGGACCTTGAGCGTGCATATCATGGCCACATGATAGGCAAAATTTAGCAGCAGGTTCGACATCTGCTTCGCAGATAGGACAGTAAACCCCGGCCATGGCTGGGGATGAATCCCCCTAACATTTGAATGGTACGGAATGAAATAGCCAATATTAGTCTATTGTGAGGTTACTGAAATGAGTCAATACAACGCCTTAGTTGGTTGATTATGTTGATTTTGGGAAGTTCTGTCAATATAGGTGCTAAACGTGGGCCTTTTTTGCTACCCATCAAACAGACATATGATACATTATATGCTAATCTTGGTGATTTATCTATAGATTTAGCAGATTCAACAATAGAGTTGCTGATACTTTCACTTGTCCATTCACAATTCTCCAGTAATTCAATCAGTCTTTTCAGTACTTGAATTTCGTCGCTAGATAGTTCGCTTAGTAAATTTTTAGGAATATGTTCAATCATCACTATTTTCATTTCATCTGGAAAATGTTCAGAACTAATCCAAGTACGCATTTTTTGTAATCTGTCTCTTAATAGGTCAGATGGTTGGTCATTTTTAGTTAACCCTAGACTATCCCAAACCAATTGGTCTTCAGATTTGGTTTGTGCAAGCAGTGCTAAGTGTCTAAATGAAACTGAGGAATTATTTGTTCTATCCGCGTTATCAATTGTAGAGAGTTTTATGGCTCCTTGAGCGTCTTCAATCTGGACACGTCTTCTACGGGATAATGTTTCATCAGACAGTTCGCTAACAAAATCTCTTGACGAATTTCTTTCGTAATCATCAGCCAAGTTCACCAAACTCATACCTGCGTCAAATTCTATTGCTTTGTTAGGCTTAGATTGAGCAATCAAATAACGTAAAATTTCTGGAGGAACTAACTGAAGCGCTTCCATTGGGCCGATGGTATTTCCTGACGATGATGACATGGCACCTTTTCCCTTCAAGCTAATCCATTCGTAAACCAATGGCTGAGGTGCATCATATCCGAATAACTGTGAGATTTCTTTCCCAGTATCATATGAGCCACCAGATGCTCCATGATCTTTGCCAAAAGCCTCACATGTTACTCCAATCCAAGACCACTTAGCTGGCCAATCTATTCGCCAAGGGAGTTTTCCTTCTCCTTTCGTTAAATCAGATGATCCATTATTACCATCTTTATCAGTATAATGTACTAATGGGAATTCGTACCCAGTAACCGATACGCCCTCTAGAGACCCGTTGGAATCTAATGGGCTCCAAGGGAACCAATTAGTTGGTAACTCTCGACCAGAAACTCGTTCAATAATTTCTTTAATTTCCTCCGAATTGTCACAAGCAATTTTAGCACATTCAGTAAATTTCCCCGACTTATAAGATGCTAGATTTTTGACAATTCTTGGTTTTACTCCAATAGTGGCAAGAGCTTCTAAGAACGGATTCAAAAAGTGATCAGCATAGTTCCAGCCATTATCTTCATAACTTTGATAATCCGGTTTTCCATCTGCATTTGGTGCAGGTATATCACCGATTTGATGGCCGATAAATTTGGCATACTCATCATCTAGAAATGGATATACTCTACGGAGTGGGTCTGCATCATCAACGATGAAAATAAACTCAACATCAAGACCAGATTCACTTGCGGCACGGGCAATCATATCCCCAGTCAGAATTTCTCGAAGATGGCCAATGTGAAATTCACCACTAGGAGTAATTCCAGTTGATACAATATGTTTTGTTCCTCGTCTAGATAAATTTAGGGCAACAACATCAGCCCAGTGCATCTAATCACCTCAAACAGAAACTGCTCGTATGACGCCCCTTAGCGGGACATCTTCGATTTCATTTCTCATTGTCTTGTTGACTAGTACTATCACTAATCCTACTTCCCCACCTGCAGCCTTGATTGCTTTGATAGTTTTCACCATTGTTTTACCAGTGGATAGAACATCGTCAATAATTACTACTTTCTTTCCAGAAACTTGTCCATACTTGTTTGATAAAGAACCAGAACCATCTCCAATGTCAGTAGTTCTGAATACCGTGAATTCACAATCTAGGATTCTAGCAACTTCATGGGCAAATGAGATTCCATTGATTGAAATACCTACTATTGTGTCAATGTTATCAAACCCTAATTCTTCATCAGCAACATCTGCCATTATAGTTCCAACTGCGGAGATCCTCGTTGGTCTAACACCAATTGTTCTCCAACCAATCCTTACATCACTAGGCATTTCTTCGCCTTTGCTACCTGCTAATAGCCATGAGATGGTATCTTGAGAGAGAGATAATTCGTCAGCAATTTGTTGACTGTTCAAACCTTCTTTGCGTAGATTCATTGCAGTCATGCGTAATTCTTCGATACTAACTACCATTTCTATCAAGACCATCCATGGGTCAACCATTCATCAAACCTTTCATCAAAACCACCAATGTTTAGTCGATTGGCATACCAAGCATTGAAGAACGAAACCTCCGACCAATATACATGGCAGACTTCGATTATGAGTCATTGTTAGATCGAGCCAGGGACAAAATCCCCGATAACATTTCTGGCAAATCAAGATGGCGATTGCCGGAGCCACAAATTCTAATTGAGGGTTCTAACACAATTCTAAGAAATTTCAATGAAGTCGTATCTATGATGGATAGGGATGAAAATCATGTTTACCAGTATATCTTAAATGACCTTGGTACCTCTGGTTCTAGAGATGGTCCAAGGGCTCGATTCAAAGGAAGAATACCGCCAAAAAGGATTAAAAAAACTATAGTTAATTACGTCAATACATACATTATGTGTAGCCAATGTTCTTCACCAGATACTATGTTTATCAAAGAGGATAGAACTACACTGTTAAAATGCCAAGCATGTGGTGCAACTAGGCCAATTAAACTTTGATCAATCAAAGTAAACTGAAATTTCATCAACTGAAAGTTTGTTAACTTTAGGTACCGCTGCTGGATATCCAGATTTGACAAAGCCAATAATTTCCCATTTAGTAGAGTCAATAGTTAATGCAGAGTATGTTTCTTGATGTCTAGTAATTGCCCCAGTAGTCCACTGACTGCCAATTCCATTATCCCAAAATGACAATACTAGGTTTTGTAGGGCACAAACCGAAGCCGCATAATCCTCTTTTTCTCTAAATTCATCATCAGGGGTTTTTTTACTTGCTACTGCAATTATTACCGGTGGTAAAACTATTTTGTTTACTGCTCTTTGTACATCCCTTGCCAAATCGTTAGAATTATTTTTTTGGGATTTCTGTTGAGCTAGTTTGGTAATAGTTGGAATTAATTCTTGCCTTATCTGTTTTCCCATTATGAAAAATTTCCATGGATGAGTATGCTTGTGACAAGGTGCATTTGAGGCTGCTAGAAGTGCTTGGTCAATCTTATCTTGTTCAACTTCTTGTTCGGTGAATTTGTATACAGTTCTTCGGCTGTTTAGGACATCTTGAACTTTAGACATCTCTCGACACCTATGATATGTCATCAATTTTAGCTGCTAAGAAAAAGTCAGATTCTGTTAAACCATCGATTTTGTGAGTCCATATCATAATTTTGACTCGACCCCAAGATAATTCAAAATCTGCGTGGTGGCCTTCATCTTCACAAATCTGACCTGCTTGATTGACAAAATCAAGCGCATTTTGGAAATCTGAAAATTTGAATTCTCGCTCAATATGATGGTCAGCAATAACTGTCCAGTCATCATTGATTTGTTGTATTAAGGGTGTTATTTCTTCGCTTTTTAGTGGTGGAATACCTCCTTCACACGGTATACAGCGGTTATCTTTGAGTGCCATTTAATCAGCCCCACAAATGTGAATCATCTTGTCTACCTTTGACTTCTTTCTCGACCTTTTCATGTAGTGATGATCTTCTCTTCATATCCGCTCTTTCAAAGGCTAATAATTCCTTGTCATCGATATAAGCAGGTCTTGTATGAGCAACTAGTTTGATCTTTACGATAACATCTCTGGCTAGGTAAACGGTTTCACCAGTATCTGTAAGAATCTCAATACTAGTTTTTCCAGAGGATAGAAGACGACCTTTGACAATGATATCATCACCTTCTTTGAATGCTCTAGCATCTAGCAAAACTTCTACCAAATCGTCCTTACGTAGTCCGTGCCTGCGTTCAAGTAATTCCCCATTATGAACACTCTGATAGTCATCTATACTTGGTGAACCCATCTTTTCCCATATTGGGACGGCCCATTTTGGTAAACCTGCATCACTCTTCTTCTTCGCCATGGTCTAACCTAACGGCAAGCGTACTTTAACCTCGCTCTTGAAATCAATTGCGTTACCTGTTGTCAAGGGTATGTATTATTCAACTATTGAGTGCCAGCATTGAATTGGGGATATTATGAAAGTGTCATGGCGAGCTTTGCCGACAGTTCTTACTAAGGAAGAATTGTTAGACAAAGCTTTTGCAAGAGCACGAAAGGCTGCTGACAGGGTCGATGATAGTGATCGGGTATTTAGAGTAAGAAAACAACTTAACCGAATGATTCAAACCGCTTCTGATATTCTGGCAACCTATCTAATTGATACTGTTAATTTGTGGCCTTCCTTAGACCAGTCTCCTCAATTTGATGTGTCAATGATTGATGCATGTGTTGGTTGTGATGATTATCGACATCATCTCTCAATGTTACAATGGGCAGCCAAGCAGATTTCTAATATCTCTACTCAAAACACCAAAAAAATAATTCGAACTGCAAAAATTGAGCTGATGCATGAGGCTAGAAGAGAAGCCTATGGTAGAATTTCATCTTTGGTTGGCAGAATTGGCCCATCACTAAAGTGGCTTAGTGAATCAAGAGAGGTTTTGAAGCGGCTTCCTAGCATTGACCAACTCTCACCATGTATTGTCGTTTGTGGTGCTCCTAACGTCGGGAAATCTGCTTTTATTTCTGCTCTATCATCAGGTAACATGGAAGTAAATCATTATCCATTTACCACTAAAAGAATCCATCTTGGTCACTTTACTTTTCGAAGATTACAGTACCAACTTGTCGACACCCCTGGTCTCTTAGACCGGCCAATGGAAAAGCGCAATGATATTGAAATGCAAGCAATTTCCGCCTTAGAAAACCTGGGTTCATTAGTTTTGTTTTTGATTGATGAGAGTGAACAGTGTGGAATGACTATTGAAGAACAGAATAATTTGCTCGAAGAAATCTTGGAGTTATTAGCTGAAACGACCGTTATGGTTGTTTCAACCAAGGCAGATTTGCACCAGCAGAAGCCTGAAAATTGGGATGTTGTTGTGGAAGCAGAAAAAGAGTATCTAGACCAAGGCGAAGAACAGTACACTGAATTACCAGTATTACTTGATTCAACTGGGTATGTGACCATTTCTGCTCTGGAGAATGTGGGGCTTGAGGCATTGAAAATGGAGATTATTAGAATTGTCAAAGATAATACTCCAGTCGACCCCATGTCGTTACCAGATGGATGGTATCGTTCACATTGATTACATCTGTTCTAGTGGTTGGATGCCCAAACCAATCATACCAGATTCCAACATGTTTGAAGCAATTTCCGAGATTGCTAGATAGAGTGTGTTTACTTCCCCATCTTCAACAACTTTACAATCTCGATAAAAACCATTGTAGGAATTGGCTAAGTTTAGCATTTGATTAGCAAATAAATTTGGTCGGTTTTGCTCAACAGACCTTTTCAAGATATCATTATGAAGCGATATTGACCGCAATAAATTGTATAGCCCATTTGGACATTCATCTAGTGAGTCTAGCGATATTTCAGTTTGATTAATATCTTCAATTTTAATACCGATCTCTGCACACTTTTTAGCGATAGATTTGGTTCTTGT
>DUJK01000185.1:5293-5548 GCA_013329925.1 Candidatus Poseidoniaceae archaeon | reverse complement strand
GGAATGTGAATCCCTTGTCTGGACTAACCTTGATAATATTAAATCGGACTGCTGAGGTGCCTACCGCTTCAGCAATTTTAGCAATCATTTCTTCGCTGTAATCGACCCTGATTTCTCTTACCACATTGGCAGCATACGCCTTTGCTTCCTCAAGCAGGTCATCCATGAATACAACATTACCTTTTCTTGTGGACATCTTACCTTCTGGTAACTTAATGAAGGAGTAGAATAATACCTCGGGATTATTTTGTCCTA
>DUJK01000185.1:4332-4910 GCA_013329925.1 Candidatus Poseidoniaceae archaeon | reverse complement strand
GATTGTTTAAATTTCCAAATATGGTAAGCAATATCTCTTGTGGCGTATAGCGAACTGCCATCGCCACGCTTGAAGTAAAACTCAGTTTTGCCTTTCAATCCTCTTGCTCCAAGGTCTAGGTATTCTGCTCCATTTTCAGCAACTCCATGAATCTCTAACTTACTAAGTTGATTCATTACCTCACTGACATCTCCATTGGTCACAAAGATAGATTCTTTAGTAAATTCATCAAACTCGATTCTTAACCTACTTAGGGTTTCTAACATACCATCTAAGACAGGTTGGTAAGCATTTTCAAAGGCGTCTAATACGGCTTGATCGCCATTTTCACTAGCGTGAACCATCTTGCCTATTGCTTGCTCTATAGATTCTTTTTCGACATCATCAGTTCTTAAAACTTGAGCAGCTTGATACCATCTAACCCTCATATGGTCTGGTTTATTTTGCCATTCTGGGTTTACCGGTTCTCTATCAGCAAGAATTTCATCAACTCGTTGGGCACTCAAGTTTTCTAGTGCCCATGCAAGAACTGCAACCTGTTTACCCATGTCATCAACATAATATTCTGCACGTACTTC
>DUJK01000185.1:0-3958 GCA_013329925.1 Candidatus Poseidoniaceae archaeon | reverse complement strand
GCTCTTCCAACATGAAAAGGTCCATTGGGATTGGCTGAGGTATGCTCAATCAAAACTGACTTGTGACCCGTAGGTGATTTTCCAGTTGCATCTCCAATTCTAATCTTACCTGCTAATATTTGATTTGCTAGCCACTTAGGTGAGGCTTTGAAATTAAGATAACCGGCAGTAGAATTAATTTCACCGACCATTTCGTTAGGCATTATTGATTGCGCTAATTGGGCAGAGATATCTTGAGGCGCCATTGACAATTGTTTGGCAAAGGCAAAACACGGCAGAGAAAGGTCGCCCATGTCTCTTTCCCTCGAAGGGCTTATCATCGATTTCCAGGCATCATTATTGATACCTAAATTGGATAATGCATTATCTAACAATAGTTCAACATGAGATCTTAATAGTTCCATATTATCACATCACTGGATACCTAAGGATGGCAGCTAAACCTCCAAAACCTTGCAATAATTGTGAACCTTCTTCGGTATCTGTTGAAACAAAAGCAACATTGGAATTACCCTTGCCGGCTAGTGTGCTAAGTTCGTCAATCAGCGAAACACTGCTTATTTCTTTGATATCCTTACTATTACATTCTTTACATTTAGGTAATTCATCAGTTCTCGAGAGGGAAACTTTCCAAGTATGATTGCACGAACTACATTCTAAATCGACAGAATTCTTTCTCATACCTTCTGAAATTAGTAATGTATCCACAGCACCCATATCTAGTGCTTTATTTATCATCATTTCACCATAAGTTGCTTTTGGTGCTGGCTTGACGAGTTCTTCTAAGAAGCGGTTCATTAACTGCCTTTCAGCGTCTAGTTCAATTTCTCCCATTAGATTTCCAGCATTATCGACTAATTCTCTGACACCACTTTCGTTTGAGTATCCAACATCAAATGTCGTGCTTGCGATTTTTTTAGCTACTTCATGATGAAAATATTCGTTTTTCACTACGAAATCCTTGGTAGCTCCGGGCCCGCCAATGATAACTGCTGCTATATTTTCTAAATTTGGCAACCAATAAGAGCATGCATGTTCAGTTGCCCGCTTGAAAAAGTTGTGAGCAGCCTCTTCAATAAGTCGCTCGAATCTTTGCGCGGACTGCCCTCCTTGTCGGTGCTTTCCCATAATATTAGAGACCAAGTGTTCCTGAACATGGATTCTCTTACCCGATGCGATGCCATATGCGGCTTCAGCTCTATCAATAACAAATAAAGCATAGGATTTTTTATCAACTAACATATCTTCAAGTTGGGTTAATTCAAAGGTTGAATCACATCTATATCTAAATGATATTAATGGCTGAGGGGGGTCTTTGACAACAACATTCACCATTCGATTTTTATTATTCCCGATGATTATTGAACCCACAAATAGAGCTAAACCATTCTCACCCGGTGTTTTGAATCTATTTAGGGTGGAAATTGCTGATTCGATTGCTCCTTGGACATTTTTACGGGTACCTTTAGATTTGATATTTGCCGCTTGTCCGTGTTCGTTTTGCAGCATTGATCTAGCATCAGAAACCTGTCTGTCTGGTGGGATAATGATGGTCACTAATTCAGTGCCAAAGCCTTTCATTTCCCTTAATTCTTCAAGAGCAATCTTTAGTTTAAGTCGTTTTGTCGCTATATCGACGTCACTTGACACGATGACTCCTCCATATGCAGGGCGGTAGATGGAGCACTTGAAGCCTCCCACTGTCGAGCAATCCAAATCACTCGAATAAAGAAAAAACAATCTGTTTTTTTATGGTATAGTCTAAATGCTGAAACCATGAGGGTTAGACATGAGAACTCCTCAAGTCGTAGCCTTAGGTGGTAGCCTACTGCGACCTGAAGAATTAGAAAATAGAAAGATGTGGTTAGGTAAATTACGACAACTCGCAGTTCATATAGAAGGTAATTCAAGAAAATTAGGTATTGTTGTAGGTGGTGGTCTTCCGGCTAGGGAAGGGATAGAATTAGCCAAGAATATGATTTCAAACCCTGACAGACTTGATGAAGTTGGAATTGCCGCAACAAGACTTAACGCCACGATAATTCAACAAATATTTCTAGACATGGGTTGCAATGTTGCTGTGACAATTCCGGTGTCAACCAAAGAGGCTGCAGATTTACTCGAACAACACAATATAGTGGTCATGGGTGGAACTAACCCTGGTCATACAACCGATGCAGTGGCGGTTTCTTTTGCCAGAGATTGTGGGGCTTCTGATTGTATAATAGCCACCAATGTCAGTCACATTTTCAATAAAGACCCAAGAACTAATGATGATGCAGAGCCATTCTTTGAAATGAAAATAGCAGAGTTAGTTGACTTGACAGGTACCGACCGTCTCAAGCCGGGGCAATCAGCTGTAGTTGATCCCATTGCAGTTGGTATTGCGCAAGAATTTGACATAAATATTGCAGTACTTGATGGCAGAGATTTAGACCTTGTAGAATCTGCATTAGATGGTAAAGATTTTGTTGGAACGATAGTAAGGAGTTGATTACTTGGTTGACGTAAAGAAGATAAAAGAAAATGTATCACGAGTGACCAATAAGATATCTAGTGGCAAAGTAGCCCCTCACAAACATTGTCGAGTATGCCAAAAAGCTATTCCAGTAAACTCGGAGCCTCGGGTTTGTAAGGCAGTAGAATGCCAAGAACAAAATGATCGAGACAAACGCAATGAGAAACAAATGAGAATATGGATGTTCATATTCTTCGGAATATTTGCTTTCATATTCCTGACATCTATTTTACGTCAAGTGGTTTGAGATTATTCTTCGGTATTATTTTCACCAATTAGGTTCTCTGCGTTCTCTTTAGCCATTCTTTCTGCTCCAGCAGATTTCAATTTATCTCCAAGTTTAAATAGCGCTTCAACAGCCTCATCAATTGATTTATTTTGTTTTAGGAATCGAATCGTTGGCCATCCGCAGTCGATTATCTCAGGGTCAACAGTATTCTCTTCAATCCATGCCGAGCATGCAGTTCCGTGACATAAAGCACTAAAGTTATCAGTGTCGATCCAAAATGTTCTTCTTGAGCAAACTGGACAGTCTTTACATTCCATACTCGAAAGCACGGTCATTGCTTCTTCTCCAACAATATCAATATCCCAAACAACAACACTGCATTTTGTTAGTAACATTTGTTCACTCTTGTTTAGAAATGTTCTAAGAACCTGCCATGCTACTTCTTCGGTACTAAAGCAGCCTAGGCTCAATGTGTTACCATCTTCTTCAGTGACAGATGGAACAAACACCCTAGAGATGCTCTCGCCCATGTTAGTCCATATAGATTCAATCTTTGAATTCTCTTGTCAATATGGCCATTGTGATTCGACTATTGCTAGTCCACCATCTTTTGGCAGTGCCGCTTTTGGCTTTTCGATGCGGATATTAATTTTTGAAACTAGTGGATTTTGTTTGATTGATTCAATCATTTTGATCATCATAGTTTCCATTAATCTTATTGGCGGTGAATCGATTATAACTTTATCAACTAAGGATTGTAAATCTGCATAATTTATCGTATTGTCTAATTTGTCGGCAAAATTAGAATTGTGTAGTTCAACCCAAATACTGACTACAAATGGTTGTTCTTCTTCATGTTCAAAGTCATATGCTCCGTGTTTTCCCATCACGGTGTAATTTTCTAGTCCTACTTTGAACATTTAAATCTCATCTCGCTCATGTACCCATATTAGGTGATAGCCAAATTGGGACTTAATTGGTTGGGATACAGTAGAACATGGTAATGACCAAACAGCCTGGTCAAATTCTCTGACCATCATTCCTTTTCTAAACCAGCCTAAATCTCCACCCTTTTGCGAAGATGGGCAAGTACTTTTTTTCCTAGCAAACTTTTGAAAATCTTTCAATTTTACAACTTTTTGTTTTATTTGCAGGGCTTCGGATTTTGAATTCACCAAGATATGTGATGCCCAAGCACTAGGTGCGACCAT
>DUJK01000203.1 GCA_013329925.1 Candidatus Poseidoniaceae archaeon | reverse complement strand
ATTAAGAGTTAGTGATTCAGAAGGTAATTCAACCACTGACTCAGTGCAAATAGAAGTGGTTTAAATGCTGAACAATGAATTATGGATAGATTCATTTATTGTTGGCGCTTTAGCAATGCGCTGTTCAGTTGTGACTGACTTGAAAACAGGTGACACAGTAATTATTGACGGCGGTTCTGAAACTGATCGAATAATCTCCTGGATAGAAGATTTTTCGGGGCAAGGTCCTGATTGGTCTAAGGGTCCAAGTAGCTTTGAATCCATGAAATCCTCTGGATTATCAAAAAGAAAAGTAATTGCTTTGGTAAATACGCATGCCCATTTTGATCATTCTGGTGAGATTCCATACTTGCTCGATAGGTATCATGTGAGTTGGTACTTACATCCTGAAGATGATTACTTACAGTCGCTGGCTCAAATTTCAGGACAGCGTTGGGGATTCAGTTTACCCACTCCTGCCATAGCAGATAAGCAATTAGAGGATAATATGACATTAAACCTTGGTTCGCTTACTTTTGAAATTTATCATACTCCAGGTCACACACTTGGCGGATGTTGTATCGAGGTTAAGGTAGAAGATGGACCCAACCACTTATTTGCTGGAGATACGCTATTTGCGGGTTCAGTTGGAAGAACTGATTTACCACATTCTGGTGGAGATTTCAATTTATTGGCTAAGTCAGTTATAACAAAATTATGGCCATTGGATTTAGACACAGTAGTTCATCCAGGACATGGTCCTTTAACAGATATTGGTGTGGAGAAATCAACTAACCCATTTGTCGGTGTGAACAGCCCGATATATGTTGAATTCCATAAATCATGAGAGCATATTTGACAAGGCATTGCCTAAGACAGGTAATGCTTCTTCCCAAGTTGAAACTATTCCATAGTCTGCATATTGGAAGATTGGAGCATCTGCATCTTTATTTATTGCTACAATATACTTCGATGAACGCATTCCGGCAAGATGCTGTATAGCGCCAGATATTCCGACTGCGATGTATAGATTTGGATTAACAGTCTTTCCAGTTTGTCCTACTTGCATCGAGTGGGGAATTTCAGCCCAAGTATCAACAGCAGCTCTTGAAGCACCAACAGCAGCACCCAAAGTGTCTGCAATCACCTCTAGATGTGAGAAGTTATCAGGTGAACCCATTCCTCGTCCACCGGAAATAATGATGTTTGCTTCAGACACGTCTAGCCTTGTGGAAGCTCTTTCTACCAATTCCTTTACTGCAGTTGATAGATCTCCTGATGCATCTATAACTTGCACTTCACAAGAGCCATCATTATCGGCTCCAGCAAACACATTTGGTCGAATGCTTACCACAACATCACCATTTATTGATACATTTTCAATAGCTTTCCCAGAGTATATTGGGGTAGACAATGTGTTTCCATCAATGGATATGACATCCTGGACTACTGAGATATCCCTTCTTGCCGCAATTCTTGCTGCTAGATCTTTTGATTGTGCCGATGCAGATGTAACAACTATTCCCTGTGGGGCAACAGAATCTAATGCTTGTGCCCAAGCTGCTGCATCATAATTGGTAAAGAGGGAGGATTTTGCTGCGATTACCTTTGTAACTCCCGAAATGTTACTCGCTTCATCGGCAACGCTTGAATCTGTACAGGGCACTATAAGAGTGCAATTTGATCCTAGAAGATTTGCTGCACCAACCAGTTCGTTTGTAGTCGGGCTTACTTTTCCTTTATGCATTTCTGCTATAATTACTGTTTCTGTCATATAATTTCACCTCAAATAATATTTGCTTCGTTTCTAAGTAGTTGAACAACAGTTTCTGCTGATTGCCCACCTTCGAATTTCTTGCCAGCTGGTTTTTCAGCAGGCATACTTTGGGACACAATGGTTACGCTGGAGGTATTAGGGCTAACACTTTTTACTTCTACTTGTGCTCTTTTTGCCATCATAATTCCTTTAACATTTGGTTTTCTGACCTTTATCGAGCCTTTGTCACAACTAACAACAACTGGTGTAGAGACATTAATTATCGCATCTCCACCTTCTACTGGAGCGGTTACAGTCAATCCGTCAGTAAACTCGATGTCCGTGACGTTTGAGACTGAAGCCCAGCCTAATTTCTCAGCAACGCCTGGACCAGTTGAACCAGACCCAGTATCTGCTGAGGATTTACCGCAGTATACAACCTCATATCCATCTTGGGATATAACTTCAGAAATGACTTTCTGAAAGGCATTTGAATCCATATATTCTGTACAATCCAAACGTACAATTTCATCAACTCCTATTGCTTTTGCATCTTTCAAAACTTTATCGGCAGAATTTCCACCAACAGTTATTGCTGTTACAGTACCTCCAGCAGCCTCCTTGTGTAGTAATGCATTTTCTACTGCAAATTCGTCAAATGGACTCATTACCATCTTAACGCTTGATAAGTCAACTCTGTCGCCAGAGATTTGTATTTTTGAGTTTGTATCAGGTACCTGCTTAACGAGCACTGCTATTTTCACCATAGTATCACCAATAGCACTCCCTGTCGGATTCAATTGATGAACATTTGTATCGGCAGATTTTTTGATTTGTGCCAAAGAAACTAATCTTGGCTTACTTCTGTTGGATTATATCATTGACGCGGTCCAACAAATCAGGCTTTTCAGAAAAGTGTTTAGCGACAGTTTCTAGGCCTCGCGATATTCCGTCTGCAACTCCTAATTTTGCGTCCAATGGGTGTAATTCACCTGATTTGACAGCATTTTTGAATTCTTCCAGTGTTCGCCATGTTGAAGGTTGACCAAATTTAGGGTTAGGTGTTACTATTATCTCGCCAAATTCCGGCAGTACTACATGTTCTGCTAGTTCATAGATTGGAGAATTATCGTCATCAGGATTCAAGTAAGCATGCTTCTGCATTTTCTTTCTAAGTGATTTAGGATTATCATGGATTAAGATTGCCCCACTTGGATCTGATTTACTCATTTTATGGTCAAAACTCTCCATTCTAGAACCACTTGATTTTAATGATGAGATGATTGGAGTGTGGAGGCAAGTTGCTTTTTGCCAACCATATTTACTCGCCACGTCTCTCATGAACATGTGTGCTTTTCTTTGGTCCATGCCACCTATCGCGATGTCAATATCTAATTCAAAAATATCACTGGCTTGCATTGCCGGGTAGAAAAACTTCGATAGATCATGGTCGGATGATGCTTCATCTCGCCCCATAATGGTAAATGTCTTTCTTACCATCGCTAATGTTGCACCTTTTGAGCATCTCAAAACACGCGCCCAATAATCACCTGAATCCATCAACTCAGAAGCCCAACTAAATCTTAACTCTCCGGGGCCATCACCCTCCGGAGGATAATCTAATAATGCTCTAAAAGTATCTTGCATATACTTGGCTGTCAATTGAATATCTGCCATATTACCATTGAATTTATCATTTATCCAAGCGTGCCAATCTGCTAGGAAAATCAATACATTTACTTCAGCATCGAGCATTCTCTTCAGTTGTAATGATAGTACCTTCCAACCAATGTGCGCTTTTCCAGACGGTTCAAAACCTACATAACATCTAATGACGCCATCGCCACCAGTGCTTGTATTATCTGCAACACAATCTACTAAGTGCTCTAAACCGACAGTTTCTTCGACTGAACCAATTATTTTATGCACTCTTGAAATTTGTTGTTCATTTAGTTCCAGTAGCCTTGGACACTTTTCTTGATATTGAATCATCATTTGTTCAATATCCATAATTTACACCTCAAAATAAGTCATTTAGTTTCTTTACTTTACCTTCTGAAGGAGCATCTCCTGCTTCAATCATAGATTCAAGTTCTGCAATCATAACAAGAGCCTTGTCTCTTAATTCATCAGTAAGTTTTGTACTCATTTCCATTGATTTATGAGCCATCTTTATCGCGCCTTTGGCTTTAGAAAATTTCTTTGCTTCTTCTTTGGCTTTATCGCCTCTTTGCTTACCGTTGTAACCAGTAGCTTCGTCTAAAAATCCCGACCATCTTTTTCTTGATTCCATAGCTTTTTCTCGACCACCGTCAGAGGAAAGGAATTCAGTTAGTGTATCACCTTTTAATTGGTCTACATCCACTGATAATTTCCCATCTTCACTGTAATGTCCGCTAACCATGCTCAAAATGCCGAAAGATGCGGTAAATACTCCTTCAGCATTTGCAGAAACACCATCAAAATATTGAGTTGCTAACTTTGCAAGACCTGCATTTCCACCCATTTGTTTAA
>DUJK01000012.1 GCA_013329925.1 Candidatus Poseidoniaceae archaeon | reverse complement strand
ATGCCGTTTAGGAAGTCACTAAAAAGAGATGACTGGGAGCCTTCCGAGGCGGCTATTGCAGTGAAAAAACAATGGAATGAAGTTCGTAAAAGCGGTGGAAAAACCTCTTTCGCTAAAGATTCAGATCAGGTATCCGTGCCCGAAAGTTGAATGCGATTTATTCATAATGCTAGTCATTCTCGCAGGACACATGAGCGACCTTTACGGATTAAAACTCGAGCCAATGCCAAACAAACTGGTCAATTATGGAGTCACCAATAACGGGATAGCAGTAATTGAATTGACATCAGATTCTGCTGGAAAACCGTTGGACGGACCCAACGACCGTTCGCCAAATACCTACACTCACGAAATGATGAGAGATATTGATGAAGCTGTCGTAAGAGCGAGATTCAATGACGATGTTACTTGTATCGTACTGACTGGTAACGGATCATCTTTCTTCTCTGCTGGAGCCTCAATTCAGATGCTTAACTCCGTAACCCCTGGGTTCAAGTATAATTTTTGTCTTCACGCGAATGAAACTCTTTCAAGATTCGAGCAAACTTCCAAACTAGTTGTTTGTGCAATAAATGGTCACGCAGTAGGCGGTGGACTAGAAATTGCCATGGCAGCAGATATCCGTATTGCTAGAAAGAACTCCGGTAAAGTTGGACTACCTGAAATAAATCTTGGTGTGCTAGCCGGAACTGGTGGTACTGCAAGACTAACAAGGCTAATTGGCAAAGCAAAAGCCCTTGAAATGATGGTCACTGGAGAACTCATGTCCTTTGAAGATGCTGAAGCTTGCAACCTAATCAATCACTTATGGGAAGGTTCAGCAGAAGATTTCAGAAGAGATGTACTCGATTGGTGCACTCAATTTACTCTACCTAACAAGGCAGTCAAGGCAGTTGGAAATATCAAGAGGTCAGTTCAAACTGGGCCAGAAATTCCATTTGAATATCACCTTGCTCTTGAAAGAGAACTACAAGCATCTCTGTTTAACAGCGACGATGCAAAAGAAGGAATTGCTGCCTATGTCGAAAAGCGCGTGGCTAACTTTACCGGCAACTAATCAAAAGCGGTGTTAGACATGGCAAAATACAATGTTCCAGCAGATGTTCCTAACGAACTAATTGATACATTCATTGATAATATGGATGCTGCAACTGCTGGCACGGGAAGAATGAATTTATTTGCTTGCGATCAAAAAATAGAACATCTCAACGATGATTTTTACGATGGAGGTAAAGCAATACCACTATCTTCCAATGACCCTGGGCATTTATTTGAGATTGGTAACCAATGTCATCAGCAAGGAACTATTGGAGTTCTAGCAGGACAACTGGGTTTGATTGCTCAATATGCTAGAGACTATCCAGAAATTCCTTATCTTGTCAAGTTGAATTCAAAATCTCATTTAGTAAAAACCAAACAAAGGGATCCAGTTTCACAAGCACTTTGGGATATGGATGATGTTATGTCTTTAGTTCACAATGGCATAAATGTAGTAGGTATCGGTTACACGATTTATATCGGTAGTGAATATGAACACGAAATGATGTCTGAGGCTGCACAATTAATTCGCCAAGCTCACGAACTTGGCATGATTTCAGTTGTTTGGATGTATCCAAGAGGTGCTGCAGTGGGCAATGAAAAAGATCCCCAACTAATTTCAGGTGCAGCAGGGGTAGCTGCATGTATTGGAGCCGATTTTGCCAAAGTAAATTATCCAAGTGAGTTTGAGGGTATGTCTCGTTCAGAGTCACTAGCAATTGCCGTTGAAGCTGCAGGACGCACTGGTATTATTTGTTCTGGTGGCGGAACATTACCTGCTGATGAGTTCCTTGAACGTTTGTGGCAACAAATGAATATTGGTAATTGTCGAGGTGCAGCCACTGGCAGAAATATTCATCAAAAGAATACCAAAGATGCAGTGAAAATGGCAGCAGCATCTCACGCCATTATTTGTCAAGGAGCATCTGTGGAAGATGCATTGGCAATTTACCACTCTTGAATGGTGATATTATGGATGTGATTCATCCAGAAATTGCCAAAGCTAAAACATTACCTTCTGACTATTACACAAATGAATCCTTATACAATTCACTGTTAGAAAAATTTTCCACCACTTGGAATTTTGTTGGACATGTGTCGATGTTGGATAAATCAACGATTATTCCAGTGTTAATCGGTAACAATCCAATGATGCTTACAAAAGATGAATTTGGAGAGTTTCACTGCATTTCAAATGTTTGTACTCATAGAGGTATGGTTCTGACAGAAGGGCCAACTAATCGTCGAACAATAAAATGTCCATACCATGGAAGAACGTTCAATCTTTGTGGCAAGCTAAAGTATATGCCAGAGTTTGAACAAGCAGAAAATTTTCCATCAAGTTCAGATGACTTGCCATCCAAGAAGGTATACAATTGGCACGGTTTATTATTTACCAATTTACAAAATGATGATACCTTTGAATCATTCATTTCAGTCGTTGAAGATAGGATGAATTTCCTGAACATTGACGATTTTCAATTTGACTCAAAACTTGATAAAACTCATCATCTTGATACTAATTGGTTGTTATATGTTGATAATTATCTAGAAGGTNNTGGTTGGGTGTAGAAATTCAATCAAACCAAGGTTCGTGGCGATTGGAGGATCGATACCCGATGTCTGAGACCACTGAGATATTGTGGGAATTGGGCAGTACTGAACTTGCAGCAGCAGGTGGTTCAAACACCATCTTGCCTGATGCAAATTCGGGGCCTGTTTATGAGACTCCACCGCTCGAGGAAGACTTGTATTTCGGTGGGCTTCCTCGGCTCCATGTCAATGTGAATACCATGACTGTAGGGGGCCAGATCTACGCGCTGCTCGAAGATTGTGATGGTTCAACCTGCATTCATATTGGGCATGCAATTATTGATCTCAGATACCATGCTGGAGGCTCTGATGAGCAAGCATGGGCTGCACCATTAGAAGAAATTACAGCTCTAATGGAGTTCTTTCCAATGGACGTTGAAGTTCAAGCAGGTCATACTATTCGACTATCGTTAGTAAGTACTGGAGAAGATTATCTGCCCTCTTCAGCATCATCAATCGTAACTGTAAATGATGCTGGTTCAACTCTACAACTTGACATATTCGACCCTGAAACTCGTCAATATTATGCTGTACCAGAATGTACTCATCCTGTTTGCTTAGAAAATCAATAATCTAAGAAATTGAAACTTCCGTAGGATTAACTCTCATTACTCCTTAGACAAGGTATGGAGGAGGCACTGATTGATGCAGATATCCGAAAGGCTCGTACTCTTCCATCATCTTGGTATTCTGATGATTCTATTTTTCAAACATTAATTTCACGATTCTCATCAGAATGGCATTTCGCTGTACATCATAGTGATTTAGATGAATTCAATACTATTCCATTAACACATATTGAAGAACAAACAAAAGAACCAATGCTGTTAACAAAAACAGAAAATGGTCTCAATTGTTTGTCAAATGTATGTACTCATCGAGGGATGTTGGTAGCGTCAGAGCCTTGTAACGGTAAGGTGTTACAATGTCCTTATCATGGACGAACATTTGATCTAGATGGGATTTTCAAGAATATGCCTGCTTTCGAAGATGTTGTGAATTTTCCTTCTGTTGAAGATAATTTGAAGCAATTTCCAACTGGTGAATGGGCAGGAATGGTGTTTACTGGAGTGGAGCCATCAAAAACATTCGATGATTGGATTCGACCTATTAGTGAAAGAATGAGTTGGTGGGCTGATCGAAAACAAATGGAACGAGATAAAAGTAGAGATAGAGATTGGATTATCAATACGAATTGGGCCCTGTATGTTGATAATTATCTAGAAGGTTTTCATATACCATTTGTTCATAATGAACTTAATTCAGTACTAGATTATTCATCTTATGAAACTCAATTATTTGATAACGGGGTATTACAGATTGGATTTGCTAAAGAGGGCGAGCCGAAATTTGATTTGCCAAAAAATCATGTAGATTATGGCAAATCAATTGCCGCATATTATTGGTGGCTTTTTCCAAACCTTATGCTCAATTTCTATCCATGGGGTTTATCGATAAATTTAGTCAATCCCATTGGCTATTCTAAGACTGTAGTGAAATATCATGGTTTGATTGCAGATCAAACTAAAGTTGGTTTGGGTGCTGGTGGAGATGTTGACTTGGTAGAATTACAAGATCAAGAGATAGTTGAAGCTTGTTTTAGAGGAATGAAATCTAGTTTTTATGATAGAGGGCGTTATTCTCCTAAGATGGAAATGGGTGTCCATCATTTCCATCGAATACTAACCAATTAAGCTCAGAATTGATTTTCTGGCGGTGAGCCAGTTGTTACATTGCCTTCTTGGTCAATGATGATTGGTGTGCCTTCTTCCCATCCTGGACAGTTTGAAGAAACCCATACTCTTGTAGCCCATTCACAGATGTCGTAGCCGCCAGATAATATTCCCGATCGCTTGATGTAGCCTACTTTGACGATGTCTTTGTCCTTTGATAGCACGTTGCCAAGTTGTTGGCTGGTGGTACCATGACGCATTGTGCTATTGATGTGTTCCAAAATCTCTGCTGTGTTTCGGGGTCGGTCGCCTAAAAATTTCTTTATCTTTTCACGGATTCTGGTTGTTTTCATCAATATCATCTCTTTGTCATGCAGCGCATATCCATTGAATAATTGCCACTAAACTACAGGACGCCGGTCGCTGATATAATAGTTACTCCATTTTTACTAACTCGTTACATTTAGGTACTAAATTAAGTGTAAAAAATGAACTTGTCATGACTGGTTGTAAGTATTATCATACTTTTCCAGTGGAAATACGTAACTTAATGTAACTAAATAAATGCTAAAAGGCTAAAATTATAAGCAATCTGCTGTTGGTGTGGTTGAAGGTGACATTATTGTCCAATAAACGGATTAGAAGTAGTTACCATCGCAGGATATTGAGTTGGTTAATCGACTCAGGTGGCTCAGTATCGCAAATTTCTAAGTCACTTAAAATTCGCACACCACATACATCCCTTGCCTTAAGTCAGTTAAGGGAGAAAGGTTTGGTATCACGTGATGAATCAAGTGGTATTCGCGGGGCAATACACAAGATAACCAAACAAGGGCGAAAACGTTTGGATGAAGATTACCTTGCTCTATACAAACTTCATGCGAGCAATTCTTCGCAAAATCATGACGCTATAGTATTAGAGTCAAAAGGCCCAATAATCATTCTTTGTTATGTAAAAAACCCACCTAAATCGCTAATTTGCCTACCAGAAAACCCTTATTTGGATCAAGATTCAGTGGGTACAGATTCCAGTGGAAGCATGGGGGTGAGATGGGCAACGGTAAAACCTAGTTCGATAAATTGGTATTCTAAAATAACTCTAGAAAAGGTCCAGCCTCCAAACAAATCTAATCGAGGTACGATTGAAGGGTGGTTTGAACAATCTAATTCCTTTGCCATTGTTAGAGCCAATCTGCTAAACAGTGATGAACCATGGAACGTTAACGCAGGGACATGGTTTGATGGCCCTGTGATGTCAGAAGGAAATTTACCAGAAATTATTTCTAGCGGTGACAACAAAATCGGTCAGATAGTTGATTCTCAGATAACGGTCTCATGGAAAAATAGACTTCATGCACACATGACCTCAGAAGTAGATTCATCGATGTTAATTAATTCATTTGCTAATGCATCTGTAGTCTTGCGCAATAACGTCATTAAACCGCAGAAAACAATTTTGCCCGTCGGTTGTTTATCCAATTGGTTGAAGTTAAAACATCCAAGAATGAGTGACGTGAAGTTAACTGCTAAATATAAATCACTTTCACAAGGTTTGATTAGGAATTCAAGTAGATCATTGTCACTAGCTTTACTCAGAGATATATCACGAGACTTTGGTGAATGTGAATGGGTAAGCAGAACTCCGGAAAATATCGAAATTTCTGGATTGTCGTTAATAGGTATGAAATCATTGATTGAATTTGTTAAATCTGCGGGAGATTTAGAATTTTTAATCGAATGGAATTGGCCAATACTAGAGAATTTAGAATTCCTACAATACGTTTTACGGGATAATAATTGTCGATTATTAGTAACAAGACACGGCGATATAATTGACATAAATTCAGCGCTAGCAAAATTAGTTTCGTTACGGGAATTGGCTACAGTAAAACTCCAACTTTCAAGAGAGCATTCAATAAAAATTAAACTTGCTTCAGGAACAGATGTTTCACCATCAATTACTCATAATTCAATCCCGCAAAACGCCTTTGAACTTGTTGAATCTTTTTCTGAAAAATCATGGGACCTCGATCGCTTAACCAATGAGGAGACAGATTTTGAATATCGTAAGGAGATTTGGCAAGCAATGTATTTTTACCCGGAGGGCAATGAGCAATGGGCCAACAAAATAGAAGTTCATAATCCATTAGCAGCATGGATTGCGACTCCCAATGAACATCGAAAAAGTAGATGGATTAGGATTGCAGATTATCTGACCGATAAATGGGCTGATTTACTAGAGATAAATACCGAGAACATAGATTTGATAATTTCCAGTTTTCCCAACGGAAGCCAAAGTTGGCAAAATAAATCGATAATCTATATTTCTAAACAATTCATCAAAAACCATCAATTGCTTATCCAGATGTCGCATTATCTTGATTCGAAATCAGCAGTTAACCTTTCAGCTTGTATTTTATTGGCAAGTAATCATTTGCCAGATGATTTTACAGAGTTGATTCAACGTTCGATTGATAATTGGCTAGATGCTCCACTTTTTGCTCAAGACGTACTTGATAGATTATTCCCAAATAATTTAGCCGAAAATAACGACCGCTATGGCGTTCTAGATAAGGTGATAAATGCTTCAATGATACATCCCAAAGATTCACTGCTTTACAATTGGAGTAGTTATGTTACAAGTTTACTTAATGGTGAAGTCATTTCTAGTACCTCAATGAGAACTTACATGAAGTTATTTCCGTATAAGTGGTGGTATGATGATTCGTCAAATTGGTTACTTAATCAACTCAGCAGTTCTGCAGGGAGGCGATGGTTAGTGGCTAATGAATTGCCTTGGCCAGCATTAATTGCTAGGTTAGATGGAGAGTTATGCGGTCCTCCAGGTGTTGTTAAGCGTTTTACCAGAAACATACCAAGTAGTGGAGACGTAATTTTTATCCCAGTAATGGATGAATGTAAAGCTAAAGATTTCTTAATGGACCTTTATGACATGATTTCTAGCCTAGAAGAATCAAATAACATTGTATTAGGCAGGACTCATCCAATGGTTGGTTATTTACTTAGAGAGTTTCAAGAATGGCCAGATTTCTCTCCAGATATATTTGTTCAAGGCGACAAAGAAATAGCTTCTTTGTTATTTGGGATATCGTTCTACAAAAACCTAGTATGAACGATGGCTTCATTTAGCATAACGATTAGACAAGTCTGCCGCACTAGCAACATCGGGCGGAGCTACTGTGAAATTGCAATGAAGTCCGATACCAATGTGCGGTCCGCTATCGAAGACCAAAATGACCCTTCGGGGAGTGATTTTTGGTGCAAAAGCGGTAAACCAATTGATAGGTTATGGGTCCTTGTGTGACGTCAGGATGAACTCAAGACAACCACCCTATCAAACAGCACGCCCCAGCACCGAGGGTCAGGCCTTGGAGCATTGCGATGAAATAGGCCGTTAGGAGCTGGGGCACAGTGCTTATTTTTCAATAGCCAAGAAATAGCCATACTTGTTCAAATTTTAGCGATTAACTCAAAGGCGAAAGTGATTACAGTTAATCATGGCAACAGACCCCAAGTTCGAATGTTGCTTAGTTGGAGGGACTTTTGATAGGTTTCATGCCGGCCACAAATTACTACTCTCAGTCGCTATATCAAGGTCAAAAAGTGTTGAAATACATGTGGTAAATGATACATTGGCTAGCAAAAAATCTAATCTAATACAATCTTATGAAACTCGGAGCAATAATATTCTTGATTGGTTAAATCAGAAATCCCATCATGGGGTCAAAATTTTCCCTCTCAATGATGCTTTTGGACCTGCTCCAGTGCATAAAAAAGCGGATGCAATAGTTGCGACACCGGAAACAACCGGAAATTGTGATGCAATAAATCGCATGCGGAAATCTTCGGGCCTGAGCGAATTATCAATAGTTGAGGTGCCTCATATGATTGACTACTCGGGCGCAATTATTAGCAGTACTAGAATTAGAAGTGGAGTTATTGATTTAGATGGTAATCCATGGATTGAACAGGATAAAACACAACAAATGTTGAAGATGAATTCCTCATTAGATGGGGAATTAAAGACTCCAATGGGATCGTTATTTTCTGGACCTGAAGACTTACCAGAAGTGGCAATGACTGAAGCATTAGAGTCTTTAACACCAAATCATGGCTCAATTATTGCAGTAGGAGATGTATCGGTTGCAACTTTGTTAGATATGGAGGTA
Organism: Candidatus Poseidoniaceae archaeon; assembly: GCA_013329925.1. Lineage (GTDB taxonomy): Archaea > Thermoplasmatota > Poseidoniia > Poseidoniales > Poseidoniaceae > MGIIa-L1 > MGIIa-L1 sp8734u. The sequence goes on along the minus strand of DUJK01000012.1, from coordinate 1,033 downwards.
GTTCCTGATATCGGTATAATCGATGGTATGACCAAACGACAAGAATTGGATGATTCGGAAAAAGTATCGACCGTGCAGTTTCAAAATCATCTGCACAATAACAATCCCCCGGGACATATATCACCATCAATGATAAGTTCAATCAAAGAGGCATTATCTAGTAACCAAAAGACATTAATCAATGTCGAGGGAGAAGAGGACTTAGCACCAATCATAATTCATTGCTTAGCTCCGATTGGTACAGTAGTAATTTATGGCCAACCAAAGGTTGGTGTAGTCGTCCAAATCACGTCACTACCGGTAAAAGAAAGATGTCGAAATATATTATCACAGTTTGAGGTGGTTAGTTGACTAGCCAAAATAATCCTTTGATTTCAGTTACAGTCTGTGTCAGAGACGGAGTAGATTGGGTAGATGGATGTCTTGAAGCGTTAAAAAATCAAACATACCGTCCACTTGAAATTATTGCAGTTGATGACGGTTCAACGGATGGGTCAAAAGAAAAATTGCTACAGTGGCACGCACTCGATGACGAAATCCCAACTAGGATTTTAGTTCAAGATGCAAAAGGATTGTCAGCAGGCCGAAAGTTGGCTTTAGACAATAGTCAAGGTGAATGGGTAGCAATTACCGACATAGATGTTCGTCCTTCACAGAATTGGATTTCAAATTTATTTAATGAGGCAGCGCCACTAAGCGAGGATGAAAAAATAGTAGCGGTTACTGGACGAACAATATTCGAGCGAGCAAATGATCTTGTCAGTCACCTCCGTTCGGTAGAAATTGAATCAAAATATCGGTCCAGGCCAAGAAGAACGAGTCTGGCCAACGGTCCTTGCTCGATGTTTCACCGTCAATCCTTACTCGAAATTGGCGGCTTTCATCCTAATTGGTATCATGCAGAGGATATGGAAGTCAGTTTGAAACTCATAGATAATGGCGGAACAATTGTTTATGCTCCCGAAGCAGTAGTTGCCCACGTTGCAGAATCTGGTAGAAAGCGCTTTCTCGCTAAACGTTTGAGAGATGCTCG
>DUJK01000168.1 GCA_013329925.1 Candidatus Poseidoniaceae archaeon | reverse complement strand
CAAACCTGTTCCCAAAATATCCCGATTAACACCAACTATTCCAGTCATTGCGCCGCCATATGGGTCTAATGCTGAAGGAGAATTGTGAGTTTCTGCTTTCATACAAACGCTCCACTCGTCATCCCAGGCTATCACTCCTGAGTTGTCATGAAATACTGACAGCAGCCAATCAACATCGTTTTGCATATCGTGAGTTGGTTTCATGATGTGGGTTTTGAAAATTGAATCGATTATCGACTGCTCACCGGTTTCTAAATCTGTATGATGTATTTTGGAAGCGAAGATTTTGTGTTTACAATGCTCGCTCCATGTTTGAGCAAGACACTCTAGTTCGACATCTGTTGGTTGGTCTGCTACAATTCCGGCTGCTTGGCGTAACTGACGAATTTCGGGGCTGCGATAGTGTGCTTGTATAGCCTGCATTTCGGTGAGATTCAACGCAAGAAGGCCCGTTTCTGAAAGATCAATTAGTTGTTCATCAGGTATTTCGAGATTAATGTGTGCGGGTGTTTTGAATTCCTGTGGCGGTTTTTCAGGATAGTCTATCATCAACCAATTGCCTGAATTACACATTTCGCCGTCGGTAACAAAGCTCCTTTGTATCAAATTATTGTATAGTGTTGAAGATAACCATTCTGTTGAGGTGCCTTGGGGCATTCCATAAAAGATGTAAGTAATGTAAGTGGAGATATCAGAATCTGGTGAGGCGTTTGGGAATATAGTTCTAAATCCGTCCAAGGCTGCTTTGCCTGGATTATCGGTGACTCCCGGTTTAAATCCAACAGAAACCACCGCATCTGGGGTTTGGGAAAATATTTCACTATTACCCAAAAAAGATTGGTTGGTAATTGAATGTTCGATGATTGGATCAGCAAATAAATCGTCTGCCCGTGCAGCGATTTCTTCGTGAGATATGTCAGAATTAATTAGAAAGCCAACTATCGTTTTGACACCGGTGAACTCTAAATTATGGTCTGCAGATAACTGCCTCCTAACTACATCGCCGCGAACGTCACGTAATCCTGGACCTGATTTCGGGGTTGCTTCTACGCGGGTAACATGCATCGTCTTCGCCTACGGGGTTAACAGTATGGCGGTCGATACGCTCTTTGAACAATACGGAAGATTGTCACAACATCTCTTTGAGATATTGGCCGGTAAAACTCTCTGGATGTTCGGCAACTTTCTCTGGGGTTCCATAGGCCACGACGCGTCCTCCACGGTCGCCACCTTCTGGACCTAAATCTATGACCCAGTCACTCGATTTCACCACATCTAAATGGTGCTCAATTACTATTACGGTATGGCCTTTTCCACGCAGTTCTAACAGCACATCAATCAACATTTGAACGTCTGAAAGTGCCAAACCTGTAGTAGGTTCGTCCAATATGTAGACTGTGTGTTTATTGGGCGGCCGGCGCAGTTCACTGGCCAGTTTTACTCGCTGAGCTTCACCACCAGAAAGAGTGGTTGCAGGTTGGCCAAGCCTGACATAAGACAAGCCAACTGCCCGCAGTGTATCTAGGGTACGGAATATCTTGCGGTGGTTTTCAAAGAATTTAACCGCTTCACCAATTGGCATTTCGAGAACATCATGGATGGTTTTGCCCTTCCAAGTCACTTCTAAGCATTCTCTAGTGTATCTTTTCCCTTCACAAACATCACAAGTAATCCATACATCGGGTAAGAAATTCATTTCCAACTTGATTGAGCCTGCTCCGCTACAAGCCTCACATCTACCGCCTTTAACGTTGAAGCTGAACGTCCCTGGTGTGTAGCCGCGTTCTTTTGAAAGCGTGGTTTGGGAAAATAATTTCCTGATTTCATCAAATACTTTGGTATAAGTTGCTGGATTTGAACGAGGCGTTCTACCAATAGGCGACTGATCGATTATTATCGTCTTATCAATATCTTCAATTCCTTCAATCGTAGAATGTTTGCCTGGAGTGGTATCGGCCCTGTGTAGTGCTCTTTGTAAAGCCGGAGCCAAAATTCCTGACACGAGTGATGACTTACCTGAACCAGAAACTCCAGTTACTGCAGTCATACAACCAAGAGGGAATGTTGCATTGATAGATTGTAAATTATTGTGCTTGGCACCCTTAACTTTGATTTTTTGCCTGGTTGGTTTTTTGCGCTTTTGGGGGACTGGTATAGTTTGCTCTCCGCTAAGATAAGCGCCGGTAATTGATTCGGGGGTTTTCATAACCTCTTCTGGTGGGCCGTTAGCAACTATCATGCCGCCTTCTAAGCCAGCTCCGGGCCCAAGATCACAAAGCCAATCCGCTTGACGCAGTGTGTCTTCGTCATGTTCTACGACAATCAACGTATTACCTAAATCACTTAATTCTCTTAGAGTTTCAAGAAGTTTTGAATTATCTCTTTGATGAAGCCCGATTGATGGCTCGTCCAAGACATACATCACACCGGTCAATCGACTGCCGATTTGAGTGGCTAGCCGTATTCTTTGACTCTCGCCGCCAGATAATGTGTTTGCTTTGCGATCTAGAGTTAGATAATCCAGCCCTACACTATTGAGGAAATCAAGCCTGTTTTCAACCTCTTTCATTATTTCATTACCGATAAAAAGGCTCTTCTCGTCTAAGATTTCTAGTTGGTCGGCATATGATTCAGGTGGTCCATTTTCATTCTCAGGGCGCCATGCTCTTACCAATTCTAAACTTTCATGAATCGAACATGATGAAACTTCAGGTAGTCGGATTCCACCTACAGTAACATAGCGTGCTGCAGCGTTGAGCTTCTCGCCATTACATTCTGAGCATGGAAGGTCAGTCATACAGCTAATCAAGCGGTTCCTTGTTCGATCTGATGAGGTTTCGGTGTAGGTTTTCTCCAGTCTCGGGATTATTCCCTCCCATGGTCGGTTCATCTTGTATACTGAGCCATTATCCGACTCAAAGTGGAAATTAATTACTGTTGA
>DUJK01000117.1 GCA_013329925.1 Candidatus Poseidoniaceae archaeon | reverse complement strand
CCTGCTTCATCAACACCAATGTGTAACATAATAATCTCAAAAGTCTAAATCATCTTCATCTGGCAACGGAACAGATTTAGTAAATTCTGTTGCTGTTTGTTCACCTTCATTTAGTAAATTTCTTGGGTCATTACGCGTGGTCATATTTGGATTATATTGTGCGTTAGGTAGTTTTTTGTTGTCACTAACCGGTTGATTGATGCCCTCAGCGTCAATCGTAGTAAGTAATTCATCGGCTTCATTCCTTACTATTGTTTTGTCATGTGTGTCTAGAACTAAGGCAGCCGCATCCCTTAATTTTTCATCGACTGGTGCCGTGATGGGTTTTACTTGACCAGCGCGATTTTTGAAGGACCGTTCAAAACGTTCGGAAGCCATTTCCGGGGATTCAATTATTGCCGGTTCCACCTTTTTTGAAGCAAATTTAGCCAGCCAATCATCTTGTTTTTCAGACATGTTAGCAGAATTAATAACATCAATCATTGTTTGATTTTCTAATCGACTATTGCGATCTCTCACGGCTTTATTTATGATTAGACCCGATGCTAAAATCGATAGTATTATCCAAAACCATGACTTTACAATGTCAGTGGTAATTTCTACATAATCACCTAGAGTTTTTTGATTTGTCTCTGCTTTATCAGTTTGCCATTTAGTGCCAAAATATTCGACTGAAGTGCTGAACTGAATGGGCTCATCAGGGGTGAATATAGATCTTATCGATATGTTGAGATACATTGTTCCATTACTAATTTGATCGTCTGGAATTTCTGCCCAGGCTCTAACGGTAAAGTTAGAATCCAAAGTTACGTCATTTATTTCAAATGATCTTGGAAATTCAATTCCTTCTTCATAAATCGCTCCATTGGGTGGGATAAAGGACATTTCCGTAAAGTGTGAACATTGTAGTTGAACAATAATTCCATCCATTGCATTTCCATCATTTCTTAGTGTCATTGCGATGTTAAACCGGCCAATAGCATCAGTTTCCTCTACCAAATTTTGCACCGACCATGATATTTCTGGGGCGATTACCACATCAAAACTAATCAATACAGGCTCTTGTATCGAATCAAGTAATGATATTGCTATTGTGACATTTCCAGTAGCAAACGCACTTGCTTCATCATTCGCTGTGATGGTAAGGCTGTTGATGTCAACAAAAGAATTCTTACTAATTTCAAGCGAAGTGGTATCTAGGGATAAACTAACAAAACTAGGATTTTCAATAATTTGAATCAAATAATTATCTCGATAATTCCCATCATTGTATATTCTAAAACTTGCATCACAAGCACTGCTTGGTAATAATTGCGAGCAATCATCTGAAATAAGGTCTGCATTGACCTCTCTTTGCCATAGTATTACAGTTTGTAAATCAACATATTTAGCCCGATTAGCGGCTCCAGTGGGCGTTATTATTACCCTAACTTCAATTTCGCCCCCATTATCATTTGGTGATTGAAATCCAATTTCAAAAGTACGAAAATCTGTTGGCTGGATAAACTCATCTTCATCGCCACCAAAAATCGCTATAATCCATCCATCATACTCAATTCTATCTGATATTGGTACTCCAGCAACTGGATTTCCTTGATTGTCAATTATTTGTAAATCAATGCTAACAAGATTTTCGACATTACCGACGTTGCTAATGGTTACAGGAGTTCTAGCGCTGGAATCTGGTGATAATGAGAGGGTTGTTTCCTGTTCTGATATTGATATATTTCTAAATTCCGACATCAATAAGTCAAAATTCCAAGTTGTGGTCAACTCATCTAAACTAGAAGTTGCTACTAATGAAAAACGTGGGCCTGATTCGAATAGCGGTTGTGAATTTACCACCTCTGGCACTTCTACCCACAGATAAATATAGCACAATTGATTTGTGGTAAAATACTCGTAAGAGGTTTGGTTTACGGTGTTATTCATTGTCCATCCCCAAACCCAGTTTGAGTTTGTTTGAATGGAAAATGAAACATTATCGTCAAACAGGCCATAATTGGTCATGTTAACTGCAAGGTTGGTTCTAATTCCTGGGTCTACTACGAATTGTGAGTCACCAATAACACCAAATTGTAGATTAGATTGTTTTGAAATTACCAGCGTAAATTCGCTTTCTATGATTAATTGGGAATCAAGTGAAGATGTGGTGGTTATTACTGCATTAACTGTCTGATAGGGGGCATAATTATCACAGGTAAAAGAGAATTTAAATTGCCTAACTTGTCCTTCTGCTAGTTGATAAAAGTCAGGCAGATTACTGATTGAGATATTATCTGGAAGGGTCTGCTGAAATGATATCTCATTGACTTGGTCTGCAAGATTCCTTACGGTAATAGAGGCCTCAATAGTTTCTCCACGATGGATGATATGTCTTGTGGTAGAATTTAGTTCAAGTATCTCGTTTTGGGTATTTGCGCTGCTATTTTCGACCATCGGTGTGAATATGCACAAGACCAAGACTAGTGCAACCAATGCCCTGCGCATAGTTTCTGTAATACAATTAGCATATCAAATAATGCTATTTGTTGTGTCAAATTAAACTGGGTCTGGAATGGCCACTAATATTTGGTCAACAGAAAACTCAGCGCCATTTAGTGGGACTTTTAGTTCAAATTGTTCGGCAACATTTGGGTCTATTTCTCCAAAGCAGCCAATGTGGATTCCATTTACACAGACTTTAGCAGCTCTACCAGCCAACCAAGGTCCATCATTGTCTGGGAGAGGAGATATTTCATGATTTTTTACTCCTAAATCTCTCAAGAATGCTTGAATTTTCCCTCGAATTGCAGCAAATCCGCCACTTCTTTCTGCAACTAAGAATGCTAGTCTGGTTAAATTATGGTGATCTCTTACAACAGTACCCAATTCGTAAACGCTTTGTGGCAAATCATGGTGGCGATTACTAGATAGTAATCTAAGCAAACCAGGTGTCAAGTATTGTCTAAGTAGAGTGTGTTCGATGGTAATTGGGTTGGTAATTCTAGTTACTTCTCCAACATTATCCCAACGCATCAAGGTAAACTGGTCATGATCATTGGATAAGGTCAAGGATTGTATTTGCATCATACCAAGTCCTTGCATTGAATTTCTAATTCGTCTAAGAATATGATTGTCAGTTCGAGGGACCGCAGTCATGGGTGATTTTGCTACATCAGTTCCTAAATTTTCATAACCATGTCCAATTGCAATATCTTCCAGTAAGTCAACCTGATGCAGTATGTCAAACCTCCATCGTGGCATTGCTAATGTGACATTTTGCTCATCTTTACTGATTAATGTGCCTCCCATTCGGTTTATCGCAGTTGAAATTTGACTTTCTTCTAATTTGCCCCCAAGTAAACCATCCAACAGTTTTGTCGAAAGTTTATGGGTAATAGCATCTCCATTTGGCAAATGTTCAACTGACCCATCACACGCAGTTATTTTGACAGATTCAATAGTGCCACCATATTCTTCTAATTGCATAGCAATTAACATCAAACATGCTTCACATGATCGATAATCCCAACCAGTTACATCGATAAAAAAGTCTGTTGTATCATTAGTGACGGTTGTATGATCACCATTTATTATTGGCGGGAAAGATAATACATTACCATCCGCATCGATAATCACTGGATATTTTTCAAAGCCATCTAGTAAATGTGCATAATCAATACCTTTTGGATGTTCTAGCAAAATTTGTTTGATGGACATTTCATTGGTCATTGAAAGTGGAGTAAAGCGTGTGTCGTTTGTTACTGCTTTAACAGAAAAAGGCGCTTTAATTTTTGATAGGTCATGAACACCTATCGACGCTCGTTTTCTTCCTCTTCCTAGAGCAAAGTGTAGTTTTTCCTGATGATCCATTAATGACTTGATGAATGCATCTGATTCAATTTGTGAACTTCCCGAATCAACACCTCTTACCACTGCGCCAATAATGACAGGTCTTATATCCTCTAGTTCTCGGTCGACAATTAGTTCTATGTCGCCTTTTTTTACGTTCAGGTTAGGAGTTGCATTGGCGTGATGAATAAAGTTCCTTATGGCCCTTGATAATGTTTCACCAGATAATAGGTCGGGACGATTAGGAAATATTTCGATGTCAAGTTTTTCCGAATCACATTTATCGATATCTGTGCCCAGCAGTGGTAGATTATCTGCGAGGTATTCGATGTCATGTTGGTAACCATGCTTTGACACTAATCGGTCAATGAGTGATTGGTCTACAGAAATTGTTGGCATACTTTCACCTATCTTGCAAACCAGTGAGGCAGTGGTCGCTCATATCCTACTAGTCTTAGTCCACTTACTGCTGCTGTTTCATGATCAAGTGCTCTGAGGTTTTGTCTTGAGAGTGAATCGATGCTTTCCAATCCTATTCTTTGTAGGGTTTTGGATAGTTCAAAATGAATTTTATTTAACCAATTATTAATTTCTGGTCCATCTTCAGATGGAGTTGCACAACACACTAGCTTCAGACCAGCAGCACAAAATTTGACAATATCATCGGCATTAGCTGAAAAACCAAGATTAACCGCAGATTCGGTATAGTAATCTTGTAAATTTGCCTTTTTGCTTCTACCGATTAATACTAAACTTGCAGGTTCTGAAATACCTGTGCCATCTTCAATCGATGTAATTGCCAAATCTGCTCTATGGTAAGCAGAAGTTTTGTGCAAATAGTCAATGCGTCCTACTCCATTGCTGAAACTAAATGGTTTATCTTGACTTAATAATGAACGTAGGGAAACTAACATACCGTCGATTTCTTCTGCATTCATACTAGGCAGACCCATCATGTCAATAACCATCCCGCCACATTGAGCTAGTTTTGGACCAATAAAGTTTAGATTAGCCTGGCTAATAAGGGCGAAATCAATTGCTCTTGGATTAGTTGATACAATGAATGGTTGAGTTTCGATTCGGTTGACTGATGTATTATCTAACTCAAATTTCGATAGAATTTCTCCATCAGAGATCAACGGCATTAATGGTAATGGTAGTGCTATTGGGGTATTGGTTTCCCCTCTTTCTCCTATCAGTGCTACAGTGTCGCAGGTGATGTAATTCATTTTGTGTGGTGCATCTGTTGGTACCAATCCAATTGTCGACATATCTCCTGAAGAAACAACATTAGTAGTCTCGTGATCGGCTTTAGGACTAGTACATTCTAAACATAAGGAATCATTTGGGATTTGGAAATCTTTGATATCTAATTCCTTATTGATTTTAGTTAGTTCAGTTTTAGTGACGGGTCTAAGAGTTACACCTTCGGGTGGATTAGGGCATCGCCCATTGACAATAATCAATCCACCACTCATCCCGGCACCAGGATCATTACCAATATCACCATCAACTACAATGATTCCATCTTTCATCCCACCTCCGACTCTAGACCCAGCATTGCCTCTAACAAATACCAGACCACCTTCCATACATGAACCAAGGTCATCTCCACATCCGTCTAAAATAGTAATCTTGCCGGACTTCATACCATATCCAGCGTAATTTCCTGCTGAACGCTCACAGGTAATGGTATTACCATCGTTGGCCGCACCAAGATATGATTCCACATCACCTTGAATGGTAAAGGTGCCTCCGTTACCAAAAGCTGCTGTCCAAGATCCTAATTTTCCTAAAGCCCTAATCTTGGCGCCTTTTGGCAATCCGGGGCACAAACCTAGTTCCCCGTTTTTTGGTACGGGGTCTCCGGCATTTGTCCACCCAATTCGCAATAT
>DUJK01000138.1 GCA_013329925.1 Candidatus Poseidoniaceae archaeon | reverse complement strand
ACCATCATTGGCCAAAATACACAGAATGGCTAGAACCAAAACAGGTAACTTGGATTAAGAAAGACTACGGTAACAGATGGAAGATTTATGATGAAGATGCGAGAAGTATTAATGACGCTTTAGCAGCTGAGGATTATATTGATACCGATTCATGGTCAGAGGATTTAACCCTTCACTTTGATTTCATGCTTGATATGCAGGGCATTATGACTTACTACCTAGACAAACGAAAAGAAATCGAAGAGCAACAACAAAAACTCCGAGATTCAGGGTGGGGTGATTATGCCAAAAACCTCGCATGGAGTAATATCAAACCTAAGGTTCACAAAATAAGTTATGCAAACTTTAGTTTCACTACCGAAGATATGACCAAGGTTTTAGATTGGGCTGATGAGCATTCTATAAGTTATGACTTTGTTCTTCAGTTATTTTTCGATTGGGCATCTATAGAGGCAGGTAGAGAACTTGACAGTTTGTTGTATGAAACGGGGTTGTACGCACCAGCGATTTTTGCTGCTTCACTCAAATATAAACCGAGATCGCCAGAATTCTGTCGGAAAATTTATTGTTTAATCAAAGGATATAACGGAAATAATCTGCAATATCTCATGCTTGCAGCCATACAAAGTTGGGACAAAGACATAAAACCGTCACATAATTTCCTGGTTAGAAAAGAGAATATTTGGACTCGTTCATTTCAATTGCTAAAAGGCATAATCGAATCTCTCGGTCGTTCAAGGGCTATTATCGACTATGGCTTAATCAAAATCAAGGGTGATAGCGGAAGATGGTATAGTCTAAGACCCGCAGTTTTCAAAACCGTCCGTCAGTGGTGGGAAGTATCTATTCTTCCAAAAGGTCCGCTTATTTGTATAGACATTCAAAAGCAGCATATTAAAATGCCAATTGGCGATCAATTAGCATCGATTGTTCTAACATTAGCCAATGATAGTATGATGGATAATGAAGTACATACTCTAGCTGATCACAGATTCGAAGATTGAACTATAATTTTCAGTAAGACTTGCCAGTCTAAAATGGCGCTGTCATCCCAGCATAGGATAAAACAAAGGAGGAAAAAACATGGAAAAAACAAGCAAGAAAATAGAGCAAGCAAACCAAGATGAGGGTAAACTCATCAGAATTGAAGTGGCTGATCCAGCCCACGGGCATCAAACCTTGATGCTAAAACCAGAGGAGACTCAAAAATATTTGAGTAACCACACTGACAAGTGGGTATTTGTTGATAACGAATTCACCCAACATCAAAATTTGTCAACAGTTGATTGGGATTCAACCGAAACAGTTAGGCTACTACCAGGTCTAGTTGGAGGTTTGTCCGTCAAATCATCACCAATTGAGGAATGATTCTAATGAGTGATGAAGATGATGGATATAGGACAATCAATGTGTTAATTGTTGGTCTTGGGGGCATTGGTTCTCAACTGACAGATTTGATAGCTCCTGCACTTAGAAGTACACTATTGCTACCTGAAATTCGACTGCACTTAATGGACGGTGATATCGTAGAGGAAGGTAATCTGGGACACCAGAGATTTACCGAGGAAGACATTGGCAAATCAAAGGCAGAAGTCCTATCAAAAAGACATCACGTCGGCTCGAACCTTCCAGTAATTACCCACAACAAGAATCTTACATCAGCAAGTCAGTTAGCAGGTTATGACATAATTGTCGTTGCCGTTGACAGGCAAGCGCCACGCGAGTTGGTACACAATAGTGATGCACACTGGGTAGATCTAAGATGCCGAGGCGATGGTTGGTTGCTAATTGATAGTGATACTAATAGAAACACACTTGCTAAGATACCACAAAACCAAAAACCAGTTGGTTGTCAATTACCAGGTGCTGTAGCAGACGATAACATAGAATTTGGATTTGCAGCAGTTGCGGCACTCGGTGCTCAATGGCTCATGCAGAAAATTAGGATGCTCGATGGGCGGCCTGAATCAAAAACACCTAAATTCAGCATGGGCTATCTTACCCATGGTCAAATGAAGACATCAGTATTGGAGGAGATTTAAGTGGATATTAACTTCTTCAAAGAAATTTTAGAACCTGTAATTGACGTCGAAACAGAACGCAGTATAGATTTTGTAATTGAACAAGCCAAGCAAGGTAACTGGTATTTTATCTATCTTCTAAGCAAAAGTGTCGCAAGAGAGGTGTCTATTCTAGTAGATGCTAATGACAACTACTGGGTCGATTGGGGGACAATTGGGCGCGTCAAATTAAGCCCGCCGACAGGTTCAGTATTGCCTTTCAAACTGTGGGTTCACACCCACCCCTCGAACACGGCTTACTGGAGTATTACCGATCGTAATTCGCTTGATATGGCTAAAGGAATACTAGAAGAGGCACTAGTTTTGGGGGAAAATGGTTTACTTTCAACAGCTCTTCAACCAATAACTTCAAACACTGTTGACAACGTAAATTCTAATCTGCAATGGACGGAGGAAAAGGTTACTAGTTGGTTTGATTACTACTGCAAAGATATGCCTGAGTTTAGGGATGTGATTTATCATCCTGAATTTTTATCCAAATGGCGAAGAGGAATAAAATTCAGTGATGACTTTAACTGACCAATTTTTGGTTAAAAGAAACATTTTGTGTTTCAAATTTGGTTAAACATGCCAATCAATGATGTTCATGCGGCTGCAAGGCCGCTAATAGGAGGAAAAAACATGAAAGAAGATAAGAAAAAAGAGAATAATATCGAAATGAAAGAATTTATATCGGCTTTGTATAAGTTGATAATAGCTAAAACTGAGAGTTTAGAGGACGAAGCTAAGTTGAATAAGCAATTCATGAAAGACCATGGAATTGGTGCTAAAGCAGAATTTAATTCTAAGCAGGATTGGCCAGAAAAATTCAACGATGAATGGTCCTAAATTTAATTCAATTTAAGTTGCCTAAACGTGGTGCAAATTAACGTTCATATGAGTGAGATGCTCAATTATAACAAGAAAAAGGAGAATGAAGATATGAAAGAAAATAAAGAACAAGAAAATAACAATAGTACGGATTTTACTGTAACAAGTCCAATTGGTGAATTTACTATGGATTTCAAGCAATTTGAAATCGCTAGAAAAAATACTGATAAAGAACTTAACCCAGCATCGGTAAATTATGCTAGAAGATTGATGAGAGAATTCCTAGGTACAGATGATAGGGCCGACCATAGATACTATGGCTACACATTAGGTGCTTTGATGAAGCTTCATTTGGATAAAGAATTCTCTGAATGTGAATTGATAAAAGAATTCCGATTAGAGGGTAAAATTGAGATTGAAGCCGAATATTCTAATATCACTTTACAAGACTCCAGGAATGCTAGATTTCTAGAGGCAGGCATAAGATTTTATCAAAATGAGAATGAAAAATTTGTTGTTATTTGTTCGGTTTCTAATTATGATGATAGCCAAAAAGTGACTATAATTAGCGGAACTGAAGGTAGGGGCTTAGAATTAATTGAGCAATTAGAAACCAGTTTTTACCAAACCGGAGTCCTAAAGAATGCTTTTTTTGACATGCAATTTAACTTCATCAATAGAAGTGAGGTTGTTAACCAACTGATTGCTTGGAATGGGGATGTTAAAAAACAACTCGACAAGGATGTGTTAGAATTTCTCAAAGCGATGCCGATACTACGACAAAATGGTTTGCCTAATTCACGGGGGATCATTCTCTCTGGCCCACCTGGCATTGGGAAAACTATGATGGCTAAATCTTTAGCAGCACAGGCTAATGTGACAACAATTCTAATTTCAGCAGAAATGATACAGGCTAAAAATCAAATAAAAAACGCCTTCAAACTTGGCAGAAAATTAGCACCAACTCTCATGATTATCGAGGATATTGATACCGCAGGTACCGTGAGTCGTAGATTCACCGACCATCCAATCTTGGGTGAATATTTGCAAGCAATGGATGGTATGGAGGCCAATGATGGAATCGTAATTCTCGCGACCACCAATCATACCGAAAACATCGACCCAGCTATTTCAGATAGGCCAGGTAGATTTGACCGAATCATAGAGATTCCCTTGCCTAATAGTAAGCAACGACTGAAGATTATGGAAAACATTCTGTTAAAGATGCCATCAGAGACTATTCCAAGAACGACATTGACAGAAATATCAAGAAAGAGCGAAGGTCTTTCAGGTGCTTGGGTTAGAGAAATAGTACAGTCTGCATTTATTGAAGCAATCTATCAAGGTAGAGATAGGCTCAATGCCAAGGACTTACAAGAAGGCCTCGCTGATGTGCTGAAAAGAAGAGGCATGGCTTACCAAAGTACGCCTAACCTAGCCCAAGTAATCGAATCTAAGAATGCCGAAGTTTACACTATGTGATTTCAATAGATAATACTACAATTCCAACTTCCTTCATAAAGGGATAAAGAAGAGATGTCTCAGCAATATTTGCTACTACCTTCTACTGGTTTTGTGAAGCCAAACCAGCTCAACTAACCTAGCAAGACAAGGCGCCCACATGCGCTTAAACACCAAATGATTGACCAGTCCGGATTCTATGGATATTAGTTGCTGTTTTAGCTCATTTATTGCAATAGATAAATCCGGCATTACTAAGGTAATATCCTGCTTTTTTCCGGATTTATAATCCATATTTTGCGATAATATCTGACATAATTTACTATATTCTATATTGAATAATAACATAATTTCACGGCGTAATAGATGTCTAATTCCACTAGCAGGGCGACCTCGAGACTTATCTCGTCTGCCATGGGGGCCAGTTTTACTCAAGATAGCATCTACAACTTCTCGATCTAATCTCAAGGTATGCCTATTATGGTGCTTAATTGACTCCCATAATTTAGTATGCACTAATCCGAGATGGCCTTTACTTTGCTTAACATAATTGAGCCTTTTTTCAGGCATATCAGAATCGTCCAAAAATGACCTATGCTGTTCGATTCTAAGGTCAAAAAGAGCAGGTTGAAGGGCCATATTGTCCCGAACAATTGGCCACAAATAAACCCTTCTAAAACCGATGCTTTATTCGCTTTAAAAAATTAGACTTTGTCGCAGTGTTTCGGTTTAGTCTATGGTTGGTTAAGTAGTATGAAATTGTAATTAAGCACGAAGAAGGGTGAGAGGGTATAGCCCAAGAAATAAAAAAACAAGAAAAACAAAAGGAGATGAAAATATGAAACAAGAAACAAAAAGAAAACAAGAAAACAAGCAAACAGAAAGACAGACACGTTGGTATGATGAAGACCTACCCTCCTTGATTGAGGTGGATTTGGAGAAAAGTTTGTCCCATGAAGCTAGAAAGTGGGCACTAGATTTTTCCAACCCTGAGCATATTGGAGAGCACACATGGAACGAGTTCTGTGGCTTATTGATTCAGAACGCCGGCGATTACCGGGTAAGATGTATTTTAGCGATTGATTGCTTTGATGCAAAGATTGGTTTGTCGATGTATAAAACAACATTTAACGCGATTGGAGTAGAGCTTGAACTAGGGGAGTTCACTATAGTTGCTCCTGATAGGCGTGAAGACCAAGCCGCTTCTGAAGACGTCAAGGTTGCTGAAGCACCTGGCATGGAGGTGGTCTGATGTGGGTCTTTACCTCAACAGGCATGCTTTCTGTGGTCGCTCATAGGGATCTAAAAGGTTCCTTACTCGTTAGAGCTAGAAGTCCATTTCACATTCGCAAAATGTTTCCTTATGCAGCAGTTGACCAGAC
>DUJK01000170.1:3424-5677 GCA_013329925.1 Candidatus Poseidoniaceae archaeon | reverse complement strand
ATCTGTGCCAGCCTGTGCTGCATGCTGCAAAATTGTTGATTCGCTCATAAGTTAACATTAAAACCATCTCATTAAAATCTTATTGATTTATCACTTACAAATTAAAATAGTTGATATTACTATGGGTATTTATGACTGGTGACGGTATAACACAGCATGGGGGAATGGATTGGTGGCAATCAGATGAAGGAATATGGTATTACAGACCAGTCGACGGCTCTGCTGATTGGGTCATTGACGAATCTGGATTAGGCCCATCAGGAATATCCAAGGCAGTCGTTGTAACAGATATTGATAGTGGTCAAGAATCAACAATTACTTTTTCAAATCCCGGAGAAAGATATCGGGTCATAGACTCCGTAACCGCACCCGACGGCACCGTAGTAGAGATACTTGAATACAAGGAATTACTGGGTTCTAGTGATGTTAGGACAGCTGAAATGTTGTACTTTACCAAAAGATCTGGTGCCAAATTAAAGATGGTGAGGATTCGTCTTTCTGGTTCAAAAGTTAGAGTAGAACCAGGTGCACTTTATTTCATGAAAGGGCAATTAGAAATGAAGTCAAGCACAGGTGGTGGGATGTTAAAAGGAATGAAGAGAAAACTTTTGTCTGGTGAATCCTTTTTTGTCAATGAAATATATGGTGTTGGTGAAATATATTTAGAACCCACTTTTGGTCATTTTTTCTTGCATGAACTTGGTCAAAGTGAACCAGGAGTCATTTGCGACAAAGGTATGTTTTATGCCGGAGCAGGTAGCCTAGATGTTAGTGCTAAAATGCAAGGAAAACTTACCGCTGGATTATTTGGGGGAGAGGGATGGTTTCAGACTCACATAACAGGAAATGGAGTAGCAGTACTATATGTTCCAGTTCCAAAAGAAGAAGTAATGATGTACACTTTAGCAGATGAGAAACTGTCCGTTGATGGTAATTTTGCCTTGATGAGACATGATACTGTTGATTTCAAAGTGGAAAAAAGTAGTAAGGGTATAATGAGTACATTAGTTTCAGGGGAAGGCTTGCTGCAAACCTTCCAAGGTAGTGGTAAAGTTTGGATTGCACCAATACAAGGTGTATATGAAAAACTCACTTCTGTGAAAGGTTTGAGTAATTTGGCTAATAATCCTGCTTCAATGGGTACAAATGTAAAATTGGGTAAGAAAAAGCGGTAATAAGTTCCTCAAATAGATGATAGTACTAACTTCACATTCTCATGCTAGGTTGTGGGCTAGAGCAAGTATTTGTATACCGAATGCGCTGACTGAAACTTGGTGAGATAATGGTACAACGCAGTGTCAAGACGATAGTTCCAACCCACACAGTTCTCGAAGGCGGCGGTTTCAAGGTCAGAAGACCAGCAGCAATGGGTTCGTTAATGAGTCCATTTTTGCTGCTCGATGAAATGGGTCCGGTTAATTATGGTCCAAAGGAAGCAATTGGGGCGCCATCTCACCCGCATCGTGGATTTGAGACAGTAACCTATCTCCTCGCCGGTAGCATGCAACACGAAGATTCGGCTGGTAATGCTGGTGATCTTAATCCTGGAGATGTGCAATGGATGACTGCTGGTCGAGGGATTATTCACTCAGAACTTCCTCATCCTGATTTTTACGATGCTGGTGGCGTATTGCATGGGTTTCAAATTTGGGTTAATCTGCCATCTAAGCACAAAATGATGGCGCCACGCTATCAAGAAATTCCTGAACCTGACTCGCCAACCGTCGAAAAGGATGGCGTGTGGGCTAGGGTTATTGCTGGCGAATGCATGGGGGTAACTTCAACAATTGATACCGTAATCCCAATTACCTTGATTCATGTTAAGATGGAGAAGGATGCAGTGTTAAAGCAAACGATTGGTGCTGATTTGAATGGCATGGTCTATGTTTTCGGGGGCAGTGTCAAACTCGTCAATCTCCCTAGCGTTAGAAACCATCCTTTGCCACTAGGTTTTGGTGTTAAGCAACAAGTAAACGATGGAGAATTAGCCCTGTTGTCTGAGGGTGATGTAATCGAGTTAACGTGTGATCAAGCCGCAGAATTATTGATACTTGCCGGTCCTGAAATTAATGAACCAATTGCTAGATATGGTCCATTTGTCATGAATACAAGACAAGAAATTCAACAAGCAGTTATTGATTATCAAAATGGTACCTTGGCTTAATCGATAAAACCGGCTAAATTAGTGGCACACAGTGGAATAACTTAGATACTCAAAGGTTGAGTGATAAACATGGAATGGGAGGCTTTAGC
>DUJK01000170.1:0-3018 GCA_013329925.1 Candidatus Poseidoniaceae archaeon | reverse complement strand
GCTAGGGCCAATAAAAATCTAATTTTTGGCATGGTGGTCGGTTTTATTATTGTTCATATGATCGTTGGATTGTTAGTTGAGAATGTTGAAGAAGGTAGCGCTGCATTACAAATCTTGCATTATTTTGGCTTGCTATTTGTGTTCGCAATTGCCCTTAGAGTCTTTACGCTAAATCCTGCATTAATCAACAAAGCAGTGGAAAGTAATTCGCTATTTTCTCTGGCCGAGCGAACAGTGACTTCGGTACCTATTCTTGGCTTTAAAACCGGATTATTTATGCAATTTATCAACGGCAAGGAGTGGGCATTTGTTTTCGCCATCATGTGGTTGGCACTAGAAGGTTTTGGAGGTGGCTGGACGGGGATACTGGGCATAACTGCAATAACAACTAGTGGCGGCTTACTTGCCATGGTGTTATGGACATTTGTTGGAGGTAGGCTAGTAAATTACGTTAGCGAAGAGCGTCGAGGTACACTCGTATTTCGCACATTAGGTTCCTTGCTATTCTTACTAGGACTAGTGATGGCTGCTCGTGGAGCATAATTACTGTGCTTGGTCAGCCCATGATTGAATAATTGTACTTTCTGCGGATTGTAAATGCTCCGCGACAGTTCCTTGTCTAACACCTAAATTTTCTGCCAAGGCTCGCTGAGTGCATTTCCTCGGAGTGCTGTAGTAACCTAACTTTACCGCCAATTCAATTACTTCCTTTCGTCTAGTTGGTAGTTGTGGAGCAGCAATCCAATCTGCCTTGAGGTCTTTACTAATTCTAATTTTAATCGATGGCGGTAATAATTCTGCAATACCATCACGGAATTCCTTTAACCCTTTAGTGGTGCCGTGTACGGTCAGAAATAATCCATTATTGTTGGAGACTACGGATGGAGTTTGTAACCAGACAGAATCAATGTTGTGGATTAGCATTGGTATTGGCCCGGAACTTTTAGCGCGGACCAAACTAAAACCTTCTTTTTCCTCAATAACATTAGTTATCTCAATCGAATCTATTTGCTTGAAACGGGCAAATGATTCTTGATTTTCATATCTAAGGGCCAATATGTATTCTGGAACTTCCCCTAATGCTGAAACTGAAGCTAAATATTCTAATGATGTCAATGTATTCATTATTTCAGCACCAGGTAAAACTTGACCTTGCTCCTTACTGACTTGGATTTGCAAAAATCTCAAATCATGGGATGCCATATTATCAACTGGTTTGGGCTCGACTTACTGGTTATCAAGGTAATGCGTTAACTACTTATGAAGCGATTACAAATTAGCCGTTTTCCCGTTCATAACTGGTTTTTATTATAACTTGATAACATCTTTCAAATCTCATGATAGTGGTTAGCAGTCCACCTTCTGGGATTTTTTTGTTTGTAATTATAGGGGGAAGACTCAAAAAAGGGACATTTCTAGCCGGCACGCTGGTGAAGTGCTTGAGTGTAGTTGATGATATAATTGACTCAGTTAATGAGCAGATAGACGTTGCAAGCGATTTACATCCTGGTTTCAAATTGCTGATATGTTTAGTTTTAACAGCAATTGGTTACTATCTAGTCAAGTATGCTATTGTAAGGCCGTGGGGCCGAGTTGTAATGTCAACTGATACCGCTTGGGATGACAAATTACACCGCCCTATTGCTAATCGCGCTTACTTCTTTTTGTTCGTTGGTGCTGCCCAATTATCCTTATTATGGGTTTCAGACCAAGCCTCATTCAATGACAGTGTGTCGTCATATTTCTCAGCAATTTATATATTGACTGCCACCTCAATTGCTAGCACTGCGATTAAACACATCATTCCAATGGTAATGGAACGATTCACCGAAAAATCCAGTGTCACAGTTTCGGGCAGTAATCCCCTGATTACCTTCACCCTCAGATTCGTAGTATGGTTCGGCGGTATGTACCTAGCCTTAACCGAAGTTGGAGTCGAGTTATTCGGTGTTCTCGCATCTCTAGCGGTATTCTCGCTAATTATCGGTTTAGCTATTCAACAAACACTTGGTAACATCATCAACTCGTTTTTACTGGCAATCGATCGGCCATTCGAAATCGGTGACAGAATTGAAGTCGATGGCACATGGGGCTCAGTTGTCGGCACAGGTATTCTTTCAACAAAGGTTCTTGACCGTGATGAGAGGCTAGTAGTTATCCCAAACAACACATTGGTTTCCTCAACCATAGTTAACCACGCTCGTGGTGGCGGTGATGGAATGGCTCGACGTATCTCTATTGTTATCGATGTAGGTGTTGATTACCGTGAGAGTACCGAGCACGTTAAACTAACCATGGTCAAGATTGCCAGGGATTGTGAATATGTTATCGATGAGCCAAAACCACAAGTTTTGCTGACCGAACTTGGTGACTTTGCCAAAGTTTTCCGCCTATTTGGTTGGGTCAATGACTATTCAGACGAGTGGCTAGCAAGAGACTGGCTCTTAAGAACAATCGACAGTACATTCAGCGCTGAAGGAATCAATATTCCATATCCAACATCCGTTGAGTTGACTGAAAGTGTTTACACTCAAGCATCAACAAGAAAGCAGGCTGCAGCATCTAAGAAGATGGAGAAGGAAGAACAAAAGCACCTTGAAGAGCGTGAAGCAGCCAAAGCTCAACTTGAGGATATTCAAGAGCAACTCAAAGATGTCAACATGGATAAGAAGAAAAGATCTGAACTTGAAGAAGAAGCAAGACGTCTTGAAACTGCTATCAACATGTATGATTCGGCTTGATTGACAAATTATTAACCTTTCATAATCGGGATATTATATATGTGCCTTATTGGCGCAAACTAAACCATGAACGGTAGCGCAAGCCACGGAAAAACAGTAAAATCGGCGTTTTTGGTCATTTTAATGATTATAATGACTCAAGTCGGGTACTTAGACTTGATAAATAGTCCAAGAACCGGTAATGATTCATTTGATGAGGAATCATCGGTGATGGAGACTGGTGGTTCTGGCTCCTCGCAAAGCAACTTTACCTCCAGCGTCGAAGGTGCAGACCTCA
>DUJK01000031.1 GCA_013329925.1 Candidatus Poseidoniaceae archaeon | reverse complement strand
GCTCTGGCTAATCCTTTACTACCCATTACCACATCATAGCCACCGGTCACTGGGCCTTCACTGGTGATGAAAAACATTGGATCATCGGAAAGCATTTCCATTACCTCATTTAGTGTGGCTCGCAGGTTATTGTATTCTATTTCACTAAGTTTCCTGCCACTGGAACGTAATTGAACAGTCGCTTCGTAATAATTACCTGCTCTTCTTGTACATGTCAAACAAACCCCATTGGCCATTCTAGCACGCATGGTGTGCTCTTCTTGAAACAACAAGGAGTCTATTACACCTTCTAATTGTAAATATATCATGGTGTGTCGATCTGAAATGGTTCTTGTCTCTAAGCCAATAGCGATATCTTCAGCGTCAGGATGGAATTTTAGATTTCGTTGTATCAACTCATCCCATATTTTTTCTTCACTAAGATGGACCCATTTGCCTTGAATCTCAACAATACCACACCTTGCACACCTAACCCAGGGGACATTTTCCGGTACCTCTGCCAACTTAATTCGCTTTCTTAAGCATGATTCACACATTCGTTCGCCAAATAATGGGGGCGGTGAACCACAGACTAGACAAAATTCTGCGCCCAACTCTGACATATCTTCACCAACCTATCCTACAATCTTCTAGCCTTCAACCTGTGGCAGGATTATTCTGTAGTATTCTCATTTACTACTGCAATAGAATCTGCTTCGGTTTGTTTAATGTTCAAACTCTCTTCCATGGCAATTATGCGGAGTTCCAACTTTCTACTTCTAGAAATAGTGGTCCAAGTCCAGATAGCCAACCCAAGAATCATTCCCAAGTAGGCAATTGAGAGGTATGTTTTATCTTCCATTTACTCACCATCCAGTTCTTTCTGTAAGCGGTCGATACGTTGCTCAAATTTAGTTATCTCTATGGATGTCATGATATGACCAATAATTAAGACAGTAAATGATAACGCACCAATCATCAAAACCAATGCCATATCTCCCGAAATAGAACTATTTTCATCTCCGGCAATAACTGGTCCTGGGTGGCGAATCACCCAAATTCTTGTGGCAATATAGGTGATTGGAACCAAGACAAAACCATACAAGCCAAAGGTCGAGAAAGTGTCACGACTTTCCACTCCATCAGGTTGACTCTGTCTTCCAAGCACAAGGAATAGTGCCAGTAAAGTTAGCAGGCCAAAGGTATTGAGTCGGAAATCTTCCCAATCCCACGGAGTGCCCCATTCTGCAGCACCCCAAACACAACCGGACCACACGGCCATTAACCCGCATGCAAGACCAGCTTCTGACCCAGCTATGTGTAATTTCCATCCCAGTGGACTTCGTTTGAAAAACCACAATGCAGAGCCAACAAATAATACTCCAAAAGCGATGAATGCTGCCCATGCGGCAGGAACATGCCAGTAGAATATTCGTTGGGCTTCTGGTGATTGAAAGGCATTGATATCTACACTTGGTGCCCAATTAAACGCCAGGTAAAGCGTCAGCATCAAGCCAGAAAATCCGGCTATCAGACACATATCACCAGATTTAACTCGCATGATTACTCCTCATTGGACCCCTTATTGAACTTGAAGGTCATAATTTTGCGCAATAGTCAACGATAATACCCCATGGAAGAATAAGAATTGGAGTCAATAAGCGAATAAAAACTGCATTGGTTCGAGCAAGTCTGATAGTACTTAATTGTAAAAATCGGACACAGGCTGTGGTGGCAAAGGCAATTAATCCACCAATGATGATAATTCGATAATCCACAGACTGAATAAATATTTGACTAGAAATTCCGGTAAGGATTATGCCACTAATGAATGATTCAATGTAAGAATTTGGTACGAGATTATGCTGGGCTCGCCACCAATCAATCGCTCTTTGTTCATTGAGTATTTTGAATACAGCATCACCTACCAAACCAAGAGTGAAGGCTGGAGCGAGCGTGAAGCCCATTAGAATCACGGTTTCATCACTCAAAGTTAAGGGGTCAACAATTGATAATAGTCCACCCATTACTAATAGGGCTGCTAACCAGTTTCGTTGAATTGAAACCAAGGTTGAAGAATTGTATTTCCAGCCTATTTTAGTCTTCAACAGTGAGACGGAATTAGGTTTTGCTTCCATAGTCCAGCGGTCGCTATTGGTGATTTCTTGGGTTTTCTCTGAAGTTAAATCATTAAGCGAAGTGCCGCACTCAAACAATCTTGAATCATGTGTTGCAATCATGAAACAATGTCCAATATTTCTCAGTTCGTGAATGAATTGGATCAGAACTTTGATTGCTGAATCATCCAATCCCGAATCTGGCTCATCGAGTAATACAAGCCTCGGCTGGCTCTCAACCATGGCAGGAATTAAGCCAGCAATAACTGCCACTTTTCGTTGCTGTCCACCTGATAAATGGGCGATCTTGTCATTTCGACGGTTGGCAATTTTAAACGCCGATAAAATCGGTTTCAGGTCAATTGATTTAGCACATAAAGCCATCACGTTAGTCAAATGTTGATCTACAGTTTGACTGCCAACTAGACAATTCGATTGAAGGGTTAGGCCGAATGGGCTGTCAGGATTTAATCTTCTACCTTGGGCGTCACAAACTAAACTACCATGATGTGATACTGCTCCAGATTCCATCGGTAATAATCTCGCTGCAGTTTCAAGTATGGTGGATTTGCCCGCACCGTTTTCACCGTGTAATATCACACATTCACCAGATTTTATTTGCAAAGAAAAGTCTTGCAACACGACGCCCATGCCTCGGCGCACTGTTACCTTCTCCAGTTCCAGTATGGGGTCTGCCATACTTTGCCCAGTTGACAGGGTGACATGAATGCTACCATTTGTCAACAAATCCCACAGTAGTTCAAAAGTAACAAGCCTTGAGGACATACATGGCCGCCCAGTTGATGCAGTTCAACGGAGTTGAGACGGCCTTATTCGTAGTATGGTTGGCAGTGATTTTATGGCCACTATATTATTCATTTCGCCACAAAACTTCCTTCGCACTATCAATGACAGTTGGGCTGTTGCTAGGCTATCTTATTCAAGTCGTATGGTCATTATTTTACAATTTAGGCTTTGTTGATATCTGGCTATGGGAAGATTTGTGGATGAGGCCAACGGAAGCCAAGGAACCGTCGGGTTGGATCACTTTCATCTCCGCTGGATTTTTGCATAGTCAATTCGATGCAACGCATGTGCTTGGCAACATTATGGTCATTGCGCTTGTTGGAATCCCGCTTGAACAACGGCTGGGTCGAAATAGATTCTTTGCGGTTTATTTTATTGGTTTAATTGGCGGGTCAATCGCCTGGTTTTTATTCAATATTGAATCATCTAGGCCTGCTCTTGGTGCGTCTGGAGCAGCATTTGGATTGTTTGGCGCATATTTGGCAGGCTGGCCAAAAGATGAGATTCCATTTCCGCTAATTCTAATTCGCAAGTGGCCAGTGTTTTATTTGGCATTAATCTACTTCGGCCTAGAAATATTCAGGGCTTATTCGACATATGGCCTTGAGAGGCCGAGTGATGTTGGACACATGGCGCATTTGGGTGGTTTCATTTTAGCCTATGTCACTTTGCCTTTAGTTGCTAAAGGAGGCCCAGTTCCCCTTGGAGTCGAGGATGGAGGTCCGTCTTCTTCAAGTGAGGTAATCAATAGGTTGCGCAGCATAAAAAAACAAATGAAAGATTTGAACTCTGCTGAAGACCCTTGGACAGCTCAAGGTTATGAACTGCCCAAAAAGGTACGAGAATCTGTTAAAAGTCTCATGGAGTCAAGTGATGAGCCTGAAACTAGGCAAGCTTGGATGGAACACATTGCAGATCTAGCCAGTTGCCCAGAGTGTTCTAGTCCGTTAGGAGTAATTGAACGTTCAGACGGCCCTCATATTCAATGTTCAAGCCATCCTGAGCACTTTAACTGGCCTTAACTGGCTTGCAAAACAAAGTGAATTTTGGCTTTGTCATAATCTACTGCAAAATCGTAACACATGGGTGTCAAAGTTAATTATTGTAGGGTCGAGAAATGGATACTATCAAAACATGGCAAAGAATCGGTTGACTGAGGAAGGGTGCATCAACGATGAAATCAGCAGTTGGAATACGCCGTTCAGCGCTTTTTATTGCCATCATTTTTTTAATCGCAGATGTCTCTTCAGCGGCCTCTTATAGCGTTGGTAATGACGAGGTACAGAGCTCAAATGACTCTGCAGAAATGTACAGTGAACCAATCTTAATCGACGGTCTACCACCGTTAATGTGTGATGGGGAATTATGCGACCGTCCCTTAAGGATTGATTTACGAGACAACCAACCAGCATCTGAAAAGGCAGGTTGGTGGTTGGGTTATGGGCCAGATTTAGATTGGAACGGCATGGATGATCGCCTGCAGCGCGTTATTTCAGGTTACGAATCAATATCACCAACCGCCATTGTTGGTGAAGATGGCAAAAAGACTGTCGCAATTATCGTAGATTATGCATGGCATCCAACTGATTTGGAGATAAACCAATTGAAAGATGTTCTCAGCTTTCACAATTGGATAGGTGAAGAAAATGGTGCTTGGTTTGATCTGCCTGAAAGTATCGATGCGATTGTAGTGGACAAGGTTCCAGTTAGCGCTTTGATGGATATTTATCATCTTCCAGGAGTTGTGGTAATTGAGATGCAAAATGTGATGGTTCCAACCAATGATGTAGCAGGTCAAGCAACAAGAGCCATGCCTTCAGATGTTTATACTGAATCTGCATATGAGAGAGGTTACACCGGTGAAGGAGTAGTTATTGCTGTCCTTGATACAGGGGTCGATAATGAACACCGCTCGCTAAATGATTTCGATGATAACAATGACGCACCAGATACTGATGCACTGTCATATGATGACCATAAATGGGTTGCTGGATATGATGCAACTTCAGCAGCAGCCAATCCAGACGGTTCACAAGACCCAGACGATGGTCAAGGCCATGGTACTCACGTAGCAGGTTCTGCTTTAGGAACTGGCGATTCATCAAGAGTACATCGTGGTACTGCACCGGGGGCTTATCTTGTAGATATCAAGGTATTAACCGATACAGGGGGGACCAATTCACAATATTCTGTAAGCGGAATCCAGTGGATGATTAACAATGCTGATACTGATTGGGGTCATAATTCCTCCAGTCGTGGTATACAAATCGGGTCAATGTCATTTGGCTCAGTTTCATCTCCGCTAAATCCAGGAGATGAGGGAGACAACGGTACGGGTGCAGAAGCTAGACTCATCAACAATGCAACAGAAACTGCAGATATCATTTGTGTAATTGCCATGGGCAATGATGGCTCAAAAAGAGTACCATCTCCTGCAAGTGCAGATCTAGGTTTTGCCGTAGCATCTGCCTCAGACTTTGGCAATGTTAACAGAACAAATGATGGTATTTCCAGTTTCTCAAATTACGGACCGAGGCTTGATGATGGCGATGATAATGAATGGGATGAACTGAAACCAGACATCGCAGCCTATGGGTCAAATATCATGTCTGCCACTGCCGCTACCGGAACTTCACTACCGGGCGCCCCTAGGCCTGAAGCAGATTCCAGTTATGATGAAAAAGACGGTACCAGCATGGCAACACCAATCGCTTCAGGGATAATTGCGTTAGTGAGAGAAGCAGCACCATCACTTAACGCATTTGAAGTGATGGATGTTATCCGTAACTCTTCAGAAATAAGAGAAAAAGCAGCTAATACAGTCTCGGATAGGTGGCATGAAGAATGGGGCTTTGGTTTAATTGATGCATCATGTGCAATTGATTTTGCTCTTGACCAACCTTGTACACCGCTAGAAGATACAGGTATTGTCAATCCACCACCAAGTGGCAACGGAAGTGGCGATTATGTTGACATTTCACAACCATCCAATGACACATGGTGGCTTGAAGGCAATAGAGTAACTATTTCTGGAACCACTAATTTCCCCTCGTCACAGCAATTCGACCAAATTCAAGTAAGAATTGTACAATTCTTGGAATCTGGAACAGAACGTGAACTAAAGCCATGGACAATTGCTGGAGGAGATGTTGATAATTGGAATCTGAACGTTAATGTCCTTGAAGACTGGGTGCAGAGTGATGAAGAATATGTCATTGTAAGCGCTAGGGCTTATGATACAGTTTCTGAGGCGGAGTCAAATATTGATTTTAGAGTTATCAACCTCGCCAGAATGAAAGTAACCTTGGCCAACCCAGCAGTTGGTGAATCAATCAGCGGCCTAGTTGATTTCTCAGGTTCTGTTGATGGAGTGCAACATGATTACATTGAATTCAAAGTTGACAATGGCCAATGGGAGTTTGGTACAGATTTACCCGAATTGGAAGTAGGTAGTCAGGATTGGTCGTTCAGTTGGGACTCAACAACTGTTTCAGATGGTTCCACAAGGATTAGTTTTAGAATGGTCAATGAATCTGGCGTCAAAACAGACGACGTTAGGAGAACTTTTGATGTTGATAATATGCCTGCTGCCCCAGATTTTGCATTTGCCGGCGTGGTTGAGATTCAAGATGAAGTTGGCTTACCGGTATTATCTGCTGTTGCAGGGTCGATTTTGACAGTTAAGTTCACCATTGAAAATGTCGGTGACTTAGATGCTGATGATGTTTACATCAAATTGATTGCTCCTGGCGATAATTCTGACATTTACCCGTCAGATGTAACCCTGTCAAATCTTGATGATGGTGACTCTGCACAAGTCACACTATACTGGTGGGCTACTGAAGTTGGGACTCATACGGTGACTATTTCCATCGATCCATCTGAAAATTACAATGATCCTAATCCAGAAGATAATTCATATTCGTTTTCCTTTGAAATAGAAGAGCGACCGGAAGAACCGACACTCCGCTTTATGCAAGGTGCCTACCAAACAACCCCATTAATTCCAACACCTGGCGATCAGTATACTGTTAGAGTGAGGGTTGACAATCTTGGACAAAATGATGCAACAGGGCTTACCCTTACACTGTATACAAGGGCTGAATCTAATCCTTGGATGCCGATTGGACAAGATGAAATTTTAGTAATACCTGGTTCAGATTCAAGTTCAGGCTATGATGAAGCCTCATTTATCATCCCTGAAAATTTATCTGTTTACGGAGGTACTGAATTTAGAGTGACAATGTCGGGTGATGGTGTCGATACCGAATATTCGGAATTACGGTTCACTGTGGTGGTAAATAATGTCGCAATTGATTCACAGGTTAGGCTAAATTTACTTTCAGGCGAATCAGTAATCGATTTCATAGGGATGGAAGAAGGTGGTTTGTTGTTCACTACTGTAGACGGGGAACTGCACGTTAGAACCGTCACTGAATCTTCATCCGGTGCTTGGGCGACTCTTGCCGACGTCAAACTGGCTGATTCATGGGCTGGGGAATTAACGGCAATCTTACGAGATGACGGCCTTGTTCACGCTGCATGGACTGAAAACATCCTCAGCGATCAGGGCTACTTTTTGTCACATGTCGCAATGACATCGATAACCAATGCCGGTGAAACCACAGAAAAACAAACTCACATGCCAGCTTTGAAACTATCAGAGGGGCGGTATTGGGGACTTGATATGGCTAAGAAGGGTGATAGAGTCGTGCTTGCCGGATACTATCGAGATATCGCTACGGGTGGTTCTTACAATGACATAACCTCAATATTTGTCCTAATGTCAGATACTGCGCATATCGAAAGTTCATGGAGTTCGAGTAATATATTATCCAATATCGATATCAAACCATCCCAGGGTGACAAATTAGCAATCGGTCTTGGGGAGGAAAATATGCACATTCTTTACCAAGAGATGAGAGATGACGTGACTGGAATTGATCGTGTTGGTTTGATGTATGCTCACGGACAAGAATGGAATCCTTCCTGGACATTCCAATACTCAGTAGGGGATTATGCCTCTAATGCTCAGTTAGAAGTTTATCAAGAAAATGATAGAGACGTATTGGCTGCAACATGGGTTGAAGGATTTGGCGGAGAGTCAAAGATTGCTTATGTTGTTACTGATAATTCATGGTCTGCCGAGGAGCCAAACTATATGCTGGCCAGTGGGATTACCAACTTAGTCATGAGTTCAAATAGTGAAGAAATCTCTCTAGTTTATGATGAAATTAATGCTTATGGGCCAATGACTCGATATGGTGTTTTAGATTCTGAGGACAATCAGTTTGCTCTGTCAAATTTAATCGTTGAAGGATTCATGACCGGCTACGCCACAACCAAAGGTGATTCAATAATTCTAGTATCCTCCAGCAGTGGGACTTTGTCCTTTAGGACAATAGTATCGCTAGAAGATGAAATATTAGAGGCTGAAGAGAAATCATTCCTCGAAAGTTTACTTGAACCGTTACCGGGTGATGAAAATACCAAAGCATTGATTTTGATTATAACATCCTTATTGATTGCCGCGATATTCCTGTATCTTGTGGTTTCTTTACGTTCGTCCAACAGAGAGACCGAGGAAAAAATCCTCTCTGCTATATTGGCTGAAGATGATGATTCAGTAGAAATAATGGTTGATATTGAAAGTGATGATGAACCATCAATGGCAATTAATTTAGATTCAGAGGAGTTAGTAGTACAATCTTTAGTTGCCACAATTGTCGATGAACCAGTACTGGAAGAGGATAGTTTAGCTCAGACTTTAGAACTAAAAGCAGAATCCGGTGAAGGCAATTCACGCCTTGAACGACGAATGAAGCGTAAGAAACAGAGGGATTTGGTCGAGATGACTGAAAATATGATGGCCAATTTACCACCGCCCCCACTACCTGCTCTAGATGGACAATTACCAACACCAATTCCTACCATAGCTGACGAATTACCAGCACTTCCAGAATTGCCTCCAATCAGTGATGCACCTTTACCCCCTCTTCCAGGAGTTATGGGAATGCCGGTGCCACAAAAGGAAGCAAAATGTACTGAGTGTTCTGCTAAATTTACCATTAAGGACCTAAGACTTACCAAAGTAGAATGTCCAATCTGTTCTAGCATTGTCCAATTGTAGGTATTCTCATGTGCGGTATTTTTGGATATATGGGGCCTAAACAAGCCTCACCCATTTTGCTAGAAGGGTTGCGCAAACTCGAATATCGCGGTTATGATTCATCCGGCATTGCGATAAAAAACGGAGATTTCAAAATTTATAAGAAAATAGGTAAGGTTGCTGAATTACAATCTATACTCCCAAAGCAAATACCAGGCAACGTTGGAATTGCTCATACTAGATGGGCAACTCACGGTGGAGTCACCGATCCAAATGCCCACCCCCATTTATCAGAAAACGGTAAGGTTGTGATAGTTCACAACGGAATAATTGAAAATGCTCGAACTTTTAGATCAATACTAACTCGAAAAGGGGTAGTATTCAACAGTGAAACAGACTCTGAAGTCATTTCACACATTCTAGAATATGAACTTGCTAGAGATAACTCGCCAACCAAAGCATTGCGAAGAACCCTTGCAAAACTGGTTGGAACTTGGGGACTTTGTGCTATATTCTTAGAACATGATGTTATGGTGTGCGCTCGAAATGGCTCTCCCTTAATCATTGGACAGGGCGATGGAGAAACGTTTGTTTCAAGCGATCCACACGCACTATCCTCACACACTCAAAGCGTCGTTTTCATGGAAGATGGTGACATAGCAACGTTGACTCATGAAAGTATCACTATGAGTAATATGCACGGACATTCTTTTGATACCGATGTCACTATCATTGAAGAAGAATGGGAAGAAGCGGTACTGGGTGACTTTGAACATTACATGTTAAAGGAGATTTATGAGCAACCAGATGCTCTAAGGCAATGTATCAACGGACGGTTTGATAGAGTTAGAGGCAACGGTCGGCTAGGTGGCCTTAATATGACGCCACTTGAACTTTCTAAACTTCCACACGTTAGATTACTCGGCTGTGGCACCGCCAACCACGCAGCAGAAATCGGCGGTTTTTTGATTGAATCTTTAGCCAGAATACCATCTGTAGCACACATATCTAGCGAATTTAGAACCAATGAGCCAGTAATCAATCCCAATGCATTACATTTTGCAGTCTCACAATCGGGAGAAACAGCAGATACATTATCTGCAGTAAAGGAAATCTTGCTCAAAGGGGGTAAAGTTCACGGTGTGGTAAATGTAGTCGGCTCATCAATTGCGAGATTGTGTGGCCAAGGAGTTTACATTCACTCAGGGCCCGAACAGGCAGTAGCATCGACTAAGGCATTCTCTAATATGGTGACCGCCCTAACAATTTTTGCTATTCAAGTTGGGCGCTCGAGAACCCTAAGCAAGGAAAAGGGCAAAGAAGTAATCGACAATCTTCAACAACTACCTCACTTAATTGAAGAGTATCTAGATAATCAAGGGCCAATAATGGAAGCTGTTGATTTAGTTAAACATGCCAAGTGTGTCTTGTTTCTCGGCCGGGGGATATCGGCACCAGTGGCTAAAGAGGGCGCACTTAAGTTAATGGAAGTAGCTTACATTCCATGCCTAGCATATCCTGCTGGGGAAATGAAGCATGGCCCAATAGCATTGTTGGAAGAGGGCAGTCCTGTTATTTTCATTGTACCTAATGATCATGTCAAAGAAAAGTCACGCTCAGCAATTCATGAATGTCGGGCTAGAGGTGCTAAAATAATTTTAATCCACGAAGCGGGTGATGATATTAGCGGTGAGGGAGACATAAATATTGCAATACCGAAAGTCAATAATTATCTTTCTCCAATGCTTTCGGTAATTCCTCTCCAATTAATCGCTTATCATACGGCTATAGCACTTGGCTGTGACGTAGATAGGCCAAGGAATCTAGCCAAATCAGTTACCGTTGAATGATTAAAGAGTGGTAAACCTTTGTTCCTCAGACTTCCACTTGAATGGCTTATATCCTAGCATATGGTTAGTATGCCGCATCTTGATTACGCTTAGTTTTCTACTGACATCGTCATTGGAACGTTCCATTACTAGATGGATGACACCATCTGATAAGTAATCTTCAATTCCATATTCACCGAATTGTTTGTGATCCTCTCCAGTCATTTCACAGATGAAGAAGGAGGTTAATCCTAGTCTCCTTACCGCTTCAAATAATCGGAAAATTTCATCCCTTGGATTTTCCATTTTTGTTAGGGTAAAGAATGCACCCAGTGAGTCAAAAACCAATAATTCAAACCCGATAGATTGTCGGTATGAAGTCAATTGTTTGATTAATTGACCCATCCAATCTACTCGATTGCTCATACCTTGTTCGTCTAGCTGTACTCGTAAGTCTACTAGGTCAATAATCGCAATACGATTTCTAACTCTTGGATCGTCAACATTCATTCCCATATTGCTCATGTGGGCGCGCAGCGATTCCTTGCCTTGTTCAAGAGTGATATAGATTCCACTAGTTTCTCCATACAATACTGCGTTGTAAAGCATGGAAAAAGTTAGACTTGACTTCATTGCTCCAGATGCACCTGCCACTAAGCATATGTGCCCTTGAGGGATTCCACCCTGCATATTTTCGTCTAATCCTTCAATGTGTGTGGGTATTCTTTCTAGTCCAGACATTCGGCCACCGTTTGTCGGATTGCAATCAATCACTTGAATATGTCTAAAAATAGAACATGCAAATAACAATGTTGATTCAGTATAGTGAATGCCTTAGTTCTATGAGGGTATGGCTTGCTTCAGCGTCAAAGCGACGTAAGGAGATGTTGCTGCCTCTGTTTCACAATCTGCTTTGCCAAGCACTTGAATTGGTTGATGAATCATCCAGTGCAGATACGGTGCCGGGACAAATTTTGGAAATCTGCCAAAAAAAGGCTGCAGCAGTAAATAATTCACAGGATTTTGATTTGATTATTGTTAGTGATACAATGCTACAGGATCCGGATTTTGATGATTTAGCCATGGGTAAAGCAAACGACGCCATCCAAGCTGCAGCTATGTTACATCGGCTGTCAGGTCGGCGACATAGGGTTTGGTCTGCTACCGGAATTTGTCACCATGGCAAATGGGAATTTCATTTGAATCAGGCAATTGTTGAATTTGAGAATTTAGCTGATGAGGTATTGGTTGAATTAGTACTAAATGAGTCATGGGTTGGTAAAGCAGGTTCGTATGACTTTGCCGGCGATATGGGTAAGTTCGCAAAACTTGTTGAAGGTGATGAAGCAACGGTATTAGGTATTGCTGGAGATGCTATGGAGCGGCTGGTAGAATTGAGTGACTATGAAACATAACGCTCGTGATGCATGGGTATTCTGTGCCAGGTGTCAAGAGATAATATCATGTCTTTGAATAGAATTACTACCATGTAAACCATCATTGAAGTTAGTGCAAAATTTCTCATTATGAAATAGACTAAATCAGAATCATCACCCAGTATATCGATTCGGAAACCAATCATGAATAATGATAAAACTCCAATAAAGTTGAAGATGAGCATTTTGTGTAAACTGGAACGACTGTGTATAGATTGGTGAAGATGATCCTTATGCAGATAAATCACGGAACCCCATATTGATAGCATTACGTTAGAGAATATCAGAGTCACATATGATATGTTGATGAACTTCCCGTCATCAAAGTCTGGGATAATCGACATAATTGCTACGACTAAAAAATACATTTGGCCTTGACCTATCAGTACAGAATGTGGTTTGCGGTTTTTTCCAATCGTATTTTGCAGCATCTTAACTGGTCTTGTTGAAATAAAAGCCCAAAAGAATGGCAAGGATTGACTGCCTTTGACAATATTTTCGGCGACTTCTCCTCGTTCATACAATAATACTGCGAAGCAATGAACTAATGCTAAAAGGAGATAGACTGCAACTACTGGACGGAAATCGGTAAATTTAACTAAATTCCATGATAGACGTCGATTGAAATGAGCGAGAATCAAGGTGAGAGATATTGTTCCCATGAGAACTACAACATTGAAAGAGAAACCAAACTCGAGTAATCCGGTTTCTTGACGGAAAATCCAACACCCAAGAATTACTAGAGCAGATACGGGAATCAATAATGCAGGTAAAAGTGCGACGTTTCCACAATTTCTTTGATTTTCTTTAGAATCTAAATGAAGTTTCCAACTCGGCCATGCAACTGATATTAGCCCCCAACATAGTAACACTAATCCAATAGTTACCATATCAAACATTACGTTAAGATTATTTGAAAAAATTCCTCCCATTATTAATGCTTGACCGACTAGGTTTACTAGCAAATATTGATTTGAATGTGTGTGATTGAAAGCTTCGCTATCATGGGTAATTGGAAATAAATCAAACACAATTCCAACAACCATTGACATTAGCCAGCCAAGTGAAATTAATGCAGTTAAAATGAACGCCATTTCCAAGCGGTAATTTTCTTGTTTGAATGAGTAATCTGACTCGGTAGCAGATAGCCAGGTTACTGTTAGCATAAATGGAATAATCATAATCATTGATGATGTGAAATGAGGTATGTAGGAACCACTCAATCCTGAGAAAGGAACTTTAAATCGTCCGGCCACATCATAGGCAGTCAAATACCCCTTTTAAGCCAATTTCCGACGTTTTTGTTAATTCATCAGTGCACTTATGCCTAAATCATGATTGCCAGTATCGACGATAACATCACTGCCGGGAATCATTAACAACTTATCCTCAGAATCCAGCGCGAAAATCCCCACACCAACTTCCTCACTCATCATCTTTAATTCTCTGCGACAGGCATTTTGGTGCGAGTCCATGTGAAACATACTTCGCAAGTCAACAATAACAGTATCTCCATTAGCAACTCTTTGAGCGATACCTCGTGTTGGTATCTGCTTCTTTTCATTGGGGGCAACATACCTTAATGCTCTGGAAGGAAACGATCTTCTAGCTAAATTCTGAACTCCTAAGTCATGAAAAGCATCACCATCCGCTGTTAATGGTCCATTCCAATTAGGTGGCACGACGCTATTGGTAGTGGTTGGCTTTTGCTCAGTTGGGCTTGCTAGTTGTTCTGGAGTCTCAGATTCGATCTCAACTATCGTTTGTTGAGTCAAGCTATTGCCTGTTAATCCATTTCTAGTCTGGCTTTCTGGTTTCTTAGGAGTAGCCTTTTTTGGTTTCTTGACACTACCATCGGGATCGGGTAAGCCAAAGAAACTCCACAGATTCGCCATTTTTCCACATCACAAGTCAAGATCATCTAATAAATCGTTTAGATTACTAGTTGCGGATTGTGTTGTGGTACCTGTACTTGTTGGTTGAATTGGCGCAGGAGCGGGGTTTTGAGCGGCTAAGTATTGTGCGCCATAATGTTGCCATTGTTCCATAGTCCAGCCTTGCGGAAGTCCGGTTGCAGGGAGTGGTGGGCCTTGTTGTACAGGTGCAGGTGCTGGTGCAGTTGCGGTTGGTGCTGGTTCAGACACCGTTTGAGTTGTTGGATTGTAGGTAGAATATGGGTCTACTTGCGCAGGAGCCTGTGGAACTGGGTTGTACGCAGCATATGGGTCTGGTTGTACCGTCTCTTGTTGGTACAAACCAAATCCAGCATCTGCTCCTGGCGTGGTTATTGGGTCACTAAATTGGCTGGTCGTGCCGCCAATATTGAAGTCAGTGAACTTCTCAGGTGAAGGTCGTGAATTTCTAGTGAAAAGTAAGAATGCGGCAAGGCCGATTATTACTATTGCAAGAACACCAATTACCAAGGTGCCGACCCCGCCAACAGAGTCGGTGATTGATTCTAGGAAATTATCAGCGGGCTTGGCTTTTACTTTGATATCGATACTAGTAGTACTAAATTCGCCATCATCATCAGTTACCGTGAGTGTTATTGTCCATGATCCCGCAGGCAAGTCAGCCATTAGAAATTCTTGCCCATAGAAATCAATATCGCCCGTCTTTTCACCATCAAGGTCGGAATCTATGTGACTACTATCCCAAGCGTATATCAAAGACAATTTATCAAAAGCAGTATCTGTTGTAGTAATTCCAGATAAGGTTAGGTTATCACCTTCATTAAGTGCTAAGACATCAGTTGAGTTAGTTATTTTAGCCCTTGGTGCAGTATTGATAACGCTTACATTGATGCTGGTTGAATCAGTTGCACCATTATCATCAGTTACGGTTGCAGTAATCCATCTAACCCCAGTAGTTGGCCATGATGCAGTCATATCTAAGCCGCTAATATCACAATCATTGTCGGTAAAACCATCACCATCTTCATCGGCCAAGGAATCTAAATCCCAACATACTACTAGCGATTCTACATCAGAAGCAGTGTCGTCAACTTCAGCCGTGAAGGTAATATTGTTATCTTCAAAAATTGGCTGTGTTGAGCCTAGACTGGCAATTGATGGCGCGACATTTGTGATGTTGACAATTCCACTTCGCACTTCAGATTTTACATTGTCATTATCATATGCTACTACAGTGAGGGTATGAAGTCCGGAGGTTGGCCAAGATACGGTTGTCTGTGAAGAAGGCCCAACAGTAGTAATGGTCCAATTCTCATCCAAGTCAGAAGGCATCCATTCAATAATCAGAGTATCTTTGTCTAGTGGTGTATCATCTGCTACTGCTCTTAGGATTACAGTCTCGTCTTCATTGAGATTCCAATATCCCATCTCATCAACGGATTGGTTTTGTCCAGCTTGCCAAAGTTCCGGGTTGGATATTGTTGGTGCTACGTTCAATACGTCTAGGGTAGTAGTGATACTCGTAATCTCTCCATCATCATCTTCAGCAATTGCTGTTATGGTCATAGGGCCTTCTTGGTTGGCTAGGAAGGTACAAGTCGGTTGAGTGGTTCCTTCGTTACAATTTAGGCCGGGCCAAGTTATCGTGACTTCTTGGCCGGATGGAGAGATGGTATCAACATCGCCGCTGTCGGTAGCATCAGCAGTAACAAACTGATCAACACCGATACTAGTAATCTCATTGGCTAAACTATCAATTATTGTAAGATTCATGTAAGGTGCTCGATTTAGTACAGTTGCAGAAACATCAACTATGTCGGTGTCGAGTTCATCATCAGTTACAATGACTTGGATATTCCATACTCTGCCGTCACTCCAATTATATTCAATTATGCAGTCTTCACTGTCAACGTTGTCAATTAGTCCAGGTTGCTTTTCTACTGAAAAACGACAAGTAACTCCTCCACCATCTTCATCAAAACTTGCAGATGCATCGATAGTGACATTTTCAAAAGTATAAACATCATCTAAAACGGTAATTTGAGCAGTGGGAACTCGTCCAATAGAAATATCAACATTGGCTAGATTATTGGTTCGATTTGAGTCTTCAGTGACTAGATTGTCTGGGTCAACTTCAATCAGCAAATTTTGAGTCCCTATCGGTTCATTTGCCGGCACTTCCCAATTTATGTCAACTCTTGATTCACCATAAGATGGGATTGACGGTAGGGATTCGGTTATCACTGTGCCACTTGGGGTTGTAACGTCAATTGTAGTGGCAGGAGAGGCTAGTAGGCCGCGGTTTTGAGTTGGGATTGAGAATGATAATGTATCACCTGGAAGTGCGTTATAACCAATTGACTTGGTGAGTATTGATTCAACGCCATCTCTAGTTCTAGTAACAATTATCGCATCGGTTTGAGCAATCAAATCTACCGGTGTTAGTGATAAATCAATCACAATTGTGGCGGCTCCAATAATCTCGGTTTGAGGGTCCCATACAATTAATCCATTGCTAGAAAAGTCATCACTAGAATTTGTGGTATCAACTACGTCAGAAGAATTGAGGATTTCTGTAGCTTGTCCATTGGTATCAGTTGTTGGGTTGAGATAAGTGTTAGTCATTTCATAGCGAAGTTGTAAGTTGGTATTGGCTTGTGCATTGCTGCCAGCACCACCATAATCTATGGAAATAGTTTGTTCAACATTTGGTAGTGTGGCAATTCCTTGAAGTCCAATATCAATTTCAATATCGCGATTTCCGGGATCTGAATTGGGATTGACGCCACTTGAGCCAGCAGGCTCATAGGATTTCAATAACCAATCAATGGTGAATCCGGCAGCGTTACTGATTCTCATCCATGAATTATATCTAACATCTGGACAATACCAGTTGAATCCTTGACTCACTCCAGTTACATTCCACTCGTTAATTTTGTATGAGTCGTCACATCCTGAATAAGCAATATTGTTGCCATCCTCAGTCGGTATTCCTTCAGCAGTAATTTGCCAACTATTGTTTTCGGGTCCAGCTGTGTCAAATTCTGAAGGGTCAAAATAATCGGAGG
This sequence comes from Candidatus Poseidoniaceae archaeon, assembly GCA_013329925.1. GTDB lineage: Archaea > Thermoplasmatota > Poseidoniia > Poseidoniales > Poseidoniaceae > MGIIa-L1 > MGIIa-L1 sp8734u. Next base: position 997 of record DUJK01000031.1, on the reverse strand, counting down.
TTCCCGAAACTGAGGTTGAAGCAAAGAATTCCATATACCACTGATCCCCCGTATGTAGTGGGAAATCATACTTTTCTTTTGGTGGATTATAAGAGGTGTCAAACGAAATAACTGCGACATCTTGTTCCAAGAAACCAAAGTTAAGCGGCCTAAATTTAACGTCCAGTTCAAACTGTGAATTGATTACAGCCATATCTCTAACTCTGATGATGTCTTCTCCAGTATAGCCAATGTCCAATCTTCCGGAGATTCCCTCTAGAGTTGCTCCACTATTTCCGGAAGTAAATGAACCATCTATTTCCATCTTATACGCCAATGTCTGGATGTTATTCACATTGATGAAGAATACGTCAGTAACTTCGTAAACGGTGTCACCGGTCAATGTGTTAAGTGATGCGGCAACATTTGCTTGTTGAATCAATTGTTGTACATCGAATTGAGTCTCATAGGTGTACTTGTCACCAATTCGCCATGTTGGAACATCAGGCCAACCATTTAGCGTACCACTTTCACTGATTACTGGAGTGTCTGCTAGGCTCTCTCTTTTTGAGTCATTAAGGCTAGTCAATGGGGCAATAAACATAATTGAAATTAGAAGTATAGCCAAGCAGCGTTGCTTAAACATGTCAGTCCCATATCGTTCTATTACTTGAGAGAGTCGATTTATTGAACATTTCATCTATTTTTGGGAATTTAACCATTCATGTCCATAATACTGCCATTGTTCCATCGACCAACCATCAGGCAGTCCGCTGTCAGGTAATTTTGGCCCTTCAAGCAATTCATCGATAGAAATATCTCCGCTATCAAATGAACTTGGAGCAATCTGCAATGCCTGTTCGAAGACAAAGCCTGGGGGCGGTGAGGCAGGTTTTTTATGCGCAGATTCCAAATTGCTTTCTCTATCAAATGCATCATCTAAATCATCACGTTGCCAGTTTTTCGCCTTGGCTGAATTTTCTCGACGTCTGGCAACTAACACCAACAACAGAATCAG
>DUJK01000131.1 GCA_013329925.1 Candidatus Poseidoniaceae archaeon | reverse complement strand
ATTAAAGCACATAATATTGGAGAAATTGCATCATGGGGAGTTACTAATTTTGTAGTTGGCTCAGGTTTGTTTAACGATAAAGCGAGTGTAGCTGAAAATTTACAGCACATAAAGTCTAGTTATGAGCAATACAATGGTTAAAATCGGTTAATTAAAATCCATCAGTGAGCATCATGCGAGTTCTTGTAACATCGTTGTTATTCCCTTTACCAACCAATGTTGCTCGAGGAACATTTGTTAGTGACCATGTTGAGGTTTTACAAAATTTAGGACATGATGTAAAAGTAGTAAACCCATTACCTAGGATGCTAAAATACCAAGAATCTAGCCGTTCAACTCACACTGGAGTCGCTAATGCTCCAAAGAAATTCAATCATGGAGAAGTCGATGTATTTAGCCCACGTTTCTGGGGCTTACCCGGCCATCCATTACCCGTATTGACAAGTTTTAGTTTGAAGCGTAAACAAAAAGCAATAGAGAAATGGTTAGGAGAATGGCGACCAGATTTGATAATTTGTCATACACTTTGGCCCGTGGCAGAACTGGCAAATCATTTATCTCAGAATTGGCAAATACCATGGGTGGGAGTAGTCCATGGCCATGATTTTGATATTGGAATTAATGATAAAAACATATCAAAATCTATTTCCAGACTGGCTAAGTCTGCCAATCATATAGTTACTGTTTCTAGTAGATTAGATGAAATTGCTAAAGATATTGGAATTGATAATCATTTAGTGATACCTTGCCATGATGCTGTTTCAGATGAATGGAAAAAACCCATCAAAAATATTGGTGGAAGGTGGCGTAAAGAGAGTCTAGATATTCTATTCCCCTCAGATCCAAGGCGGCCCGAAAAGAACCATTTGTTGGCATTACAAACTGGAGAAGAGTTAGAAAATAGGGGATGGATAGTTGGAATCACCACACTTCGACAACAACCAAGGAGTATTGTATGGGATAGAATGTTAGTTGCAGACTTAACTCTCATCACTTCCAAGAGAGAATCAGGTCCATTGGTTGCAAGAGAATCTATTCAATGCGGAACCCCAGTAGTTTCTGTAGATGTAGGGGATGTCGCGTCCTATCTTCCAGATTTTTGTATTTCTAGTGATTATAATCCTACCAACCTTGCTGACGCCTGTGAGGCGGCCTTGAAACATGATTGGAGCGCTGGTTTAGATTTACCTGAACAATTTACTCTTCAGCAAGTTTCTCATCAGTGGAAGAAATTGATTGAATCGCTTGTGGGATGAAATAAAATAGGGCAATTCCACTAATTGCAATCCATGAATTATTAGTTAACCCATAGCATGCAATTGCGGAGATCAGAATTGTAGATATTATCTGATATTTTCTCGTTCTTATCAAATCCCAATTTGATGAAAGATGAATCGACATTAAAAGTAAGAATCCAGATGTTATTGATGAGGCGATAGCGCCTGCATAAAGTCCCGAACCATCTGATTTTGATGCTTGCCAATCTATCAAAATATAGCCAATGATAGTTGCAAATATAACTACAACAGCGATTAGGAAAGTAAAGTTCCAAGGTTTTCTTCCGGCTTGTAATGCAGTATAGGTTGGTGTAGAAAGTAGGGTCAAACACCAACCGAATAGTAAAACCATGAATAAATCAACTGCCGATGCACCTAGAGATCCATCAATATACTGTTCAGGGAAAGCCATTGGGAGTAAGAAATAAACAATAATTGCCCCTGAAAACAATCCAATTGGAAGGATTCCAAGACATAAATCTAGAGACCTTTCTAGAGACCTTTGGAATTTTACAAGATTATTTCTATTTTCTCCTAGAACTGGTAAAAGGGCTGCACGTAATGCTTGGGGCACCACTAGGCCAGCCAACCATGCTAATTGAGCAACATGGAATAATGCAGCAGCCTCGACACCAACTTCACCGGCAATAATGAATTTTTCAATTCTAATTACATACGGTAAAACTCCCAGAGTAATTGCAAATGGAAGGGCTTGTAAAAGTAGAGTTTTATTATTCAACCAAGAATCACTCAAAATAGAATTATTATCAGAAATAGGCTTCAAAATCATATAAGAAAAGCCCAATGCGGCAATTAGACCAATCATTGCACCTAGTAGAAACACCAATGCGAATGAAGAAACCGATGAACTGCCTTGCGAGTATAGAATTATGTAGCCCAACACTGTAACCATTCTTTCGATTACCTTTGTTCCCGCTTCTAATTTTGCTTGACCCGCAGCTCTAAGTCCACTTCGAGGCGCATAAGATGCGATGTGAACTAATGCCACAAGGCTACAAATAATCAACAAATTGAGAGATTCTCTCCATTCTTCAACAATAAGTGGAGTACTAATTATTGCTAATATTATGAATGGAATTGAACAGATTAATTGTAGTTTGTAAACTCGTAAAATAGAAGGCCAAATTTTGTTTACATTATTTGCACCATCTCTAGCAATTAACGTAGGGAGTCCTAGGTCAATAATTAAGAAAAAGGTAGCAAAGGCATCAAGGGCAACGATGTAAATACCATAGTCCTCGGTTAGTAATGCCTTTGTCAGGAATATTTGCCCAACCAATGCTAGAAAAATAGCGACTAAATCAGATCCAATTAACCAACCAGAATCTCGACCCATCATCGGTCTACGAGTTCCGTAAGCTAAGTTAGACTCGCCCATATCTAGGCTTTACAGGTTCTAAACTTCAAGCATCCGCGTAAGCACATATTGAAAACCGTGTTTGACCACGGCCTGTTGAGGTGCGAGAATGGTTGGGGCAGATTGGGTTGAGTCTGAAGTCCTCAAAGCAGTGCCTGAGGCATTGGTTGAAGTAATCGATTTACACGGCTCAGGTGACCATTTCCATGTCAGAGTAATCGCAGAATTATTCGAGGGAATGAGGCCATTACAAAGACAAAGAATGGTGTTGGAAGTTATGAAGCATCATATTCCTAGGCCAATTCATGCACTTGACTTGAAGTGTATGACTCCAAAGCAAGCAGAAACTGCAGGCGATACCGCATTCGACCCTCATGGTGGAGGACAAGGCGTTCACATCAATAGAATTCGAAAACAAAAAAGAGAGTGAGAAAAATGGATTGGACAGAACAAGAAATACAAGCAATAGTAGATGAACACGCACTGGTGTTGTTCATGAAAGGAACACCAAATGAACCACAATGTGGCTTTTCTAACAGAGCAGCACAAGTTTTACAACAACTTGGAGAGCCATTTGCAGCAGTCAATATTTTGACTGACCCTAGGGCGATACCTTCGGTTTGTAATTGGGCAGATTTCCCGACAATGCCTCAAGTTTACGTTCATGGAGAACTCATCGGTGGGTCTGACATTGCTCTAGAGATGCTTCAAGATGGAAGCCTTAGAGAAATGTTTGATGCTGGACGAGACTCCAATTAAACTAATTATAAAATCAATCACGGTGATTTGATGGGACAGGAATCAAGACGCTTAGTAGTCGATGGCGGACAGCCAATAGTCGACTTCGATAATAAGGCGTTCAAACCTATACCTCAATCCGGAATTGACCTAGCGGTTAAGGCAATGAGCGCTGGAGTAATGTATCGTTATCAACCTAAGAGCAAGGAACTTTCAATCACTGCAAAATTAGAACATAATTTCTCAAAGTACATGGGAGTCAAGCACACTATTGGAACCAATTCTTGCGGTTCTGCAATGTTCATTGCACTAAATATTGTAGGAGTAAAGCCAGGAGATAAAATCCTAACCAATGCTTTCACTTTCCATGCAGTACCTTCTGTTATTGAACATGCTAGAGCAGTTCCAGTACTTGTAGAGAGTAATCGCGAGTGGGCGATGAGTGCCGAAGACTTGGACAAGAAGGCAACTGAAACAGGTGCCAAGGTTTTGCTGATGTCATAC
>DUJK01000166.1 GCA_013329925.1 Candidatus Poseidoniaceae archaeon | reverse complement strand
CCCAAGCGAGATAACCGCGTATGTAATTTCAGAGTGGTATTAGTTGGGACTTCATGCTTGCTTGGAGTACTAATCTCGATGGTGAATTTACCATCTTGACCGACTTCTACATTCCATGATTGTGACCAATTTATTTGTTCGCCGTCCCACTCATCAACACCGCCAGATAGATTTGACGAAGGAACTGCTGTAAGAATTATGGCAACCTCTGCGTCTCCTGAATTTATCAACCCGTCAGTAACCCCTTGAAATCTAACCTTGCCATGTACTGATAATATTTCTTGGCTGTTAAGTCGATATGGCCAACTTGAACTGGTCCAGTCGCTAATCACTCTTGAGTCTGAATCACTTACCGATAAATCAAAAATCTCTAAATCATTTTCAATCTCATTAAATTGTGTCTGCCTTTTAAGCACCGTAGGTCCGGTAACTAGACCTTCAAAATCGGTAGAGGATATTAGCCAATTGACATCATCAATATCATCTAGTTGCCAACTACTAGTAATAGTCCAATTAATCATACAGTAACCTTCGAAACATGAAACATTAGAGTTGATATTATTGATTGAAACTTTTTCACCGCCACTAACTACGGTGAATTGGGGGGTTGAATACAGATCATTCACTTCGATAATAAACTCAGAATCACCCAGTTCTACCGCGGCAGCAAGGGTGATTTTGTCAAAGCCATAGCCTATCTCACTCATCGTAATAGGATCGAATCGTATATGTGAGGTTTGTAAGGTCAAATCCGTATTTGGTAACCACTGCGTTTTGTCAATATTTTCGATACGATCAATTTGATGCAAATATGAGGTATAGTTGAGTTGAGTCGAGACTTTACCAAACTCGCTATTTACATGAATTGGGATTTCAAGAAGTGCGTGATTACCATTGTCTGGATGCTGATCTTTGGCTTGATTTAACTGGCTAGTCGACAGGTTAGTGATTATTTCAGCCAAAGGTGAAATTGCCAAGAAATTGTTTAGTTTAATCGTTGCATCAGTGGTTGAAGTTAGTGAAATTGTGCAGTTTGCGATCCCCATATCAATGCCAAGCATTCCATTGTCAAAGGATTTAGACGGACAATCGGTAAATGATTGAAGTGCTGAAATTGTCAATCCAGTGCCATAGGACAAATCAGAAAATTGTGAAGCAGATAGGTGTCCTTGAGTTAATGAATCAACACTCAGGTCTAGATTAATCAATTGATTATCTAAATTAATCATGCTATTATCAAAAGTCATTATCTGATAGCTGAGGTTTGCTATTTGGCCTGGTAGCAAATTTAGCGAGTATGAACCGTTATTATCGGGCAGTATGCTAGAGCCATTAACTGATACACTGGTGAATGAATTTGTACTCGCAATACTTGGGTTAAAAGCATGATTTGAGAGGGTAAATAACTCATCCAAATCATCACCAAGTTTTACCTCGATTTGTTTTGATGACAACACACATTTAGGCTGATATACTACTTTCTGTATCGAGCCAGTGGTATCAATTGATAAACTTAGATTATCACTAAGAGTTGGGATACTAGATTCTTGATACTCTGTAACATCGGAAGAGATTTGAATTGATTGATCAAATATTTGTGAGGTTTGAGTTATATTTTCGCCATTCTCGATTACTGTTGCTGATGAGAATGGACAAACAGTATTAGTGTCAAAATTGATTGTGGATTGAGATTTGGTTAGTATATTATTGTCGCCCGCTAAATAGAATTCAGAAAAGTTTTCCACTGAATAGGCTCCGTTTTTCAAGTGATACCAATCAATGAAAGAATTTGCACCAATTTCTAGTCGTTCAACTGAAGACGTAAGGTATGGATTAGTGCTGGAAAAATTGACTCTTACCTTGATTGAAGTTATTTCCTGTGAATTTAGGTTTATGTTAATTGGCAGTGAACGGTTTGAATACCCAGGAATAACTTGACCATTGGCGTTATCGATTATTGTAAATTTGACATTCGTTCCTTCTGGTTGATTAACAAACCCGTCTAACTGCCCCCAACCAAATTCATCATCTGGATAAATCGGCGGTGAAATCCAAGTACCGGAATCTTGGTACACATCAATTTCAATTCCTGCATCATCTAGGTACCAACCGTCCAATTCAATAAGTTGGTCAGAGAAAAATGAATACTTGAACCGGATATCATTGCCAGATAAATTAGACACATCATATTGCTTCAAATCAAATGGTCGGGTAGAGTTTTGACAATTATTACCAACTGTCGAACCATCAAAAATACCTTCATTAAAAAATGGAGAATTAGAATTTACTGTCGAGAGTTGATCGTGAAAACTACCTAGAGTTGCAGGCAGGAACCACCAATTAATTCCACCATCTGTAGAAGCAGATACTGCTCCTCCATCCCAATTGGCTTCAGTGCAAACCCAACTTCTAAAGGTTAGTCTTGAGGTTGAATTTTCTGGTAGGCTATACTCTGGAGAATACAAATGCGTTAACATTTCATTAGAATATTTACCATCTAAGGCGATACCAAATCCATAGTCACCTGAATGCCATGCATCAGGACCGTAAATAGCATTACTAGGGATTTCACCATATTCCCATTGATTAGAATCTTGGGCCGAAACCGACCAACCTGATGGTAGGGCAGCGAAACTATTGAAATTGAAACTGATTGAATCTTGGGAATTTAGGCCCATCTGATTAGTCCATTGCCATTGATTTAGTGTTGCAGAACCATTCGATAACCAGCCATCAGGTGAATCAACAAAGGTATTTGGTGGATTATTGAAATCTTTGAAATCTGTGCTTTGGGCTAAATTAGTCCCTCGTTGATGATGGAAGACAATTTCATCAATTGCGATGCCTTCCCATCCTGACGAGACAGAACCACCATGGTTATGCTGAAGATTTGTATGTACGGTAAACTTCAGTAACGTATGATTGAGGCCCCCTGAGGCAGAAAAGTTGTGATTTATGCCAAGATAGATTGGTATCCAACCTCTTGATTCAGCATAGAAGAAATTGCCATTGTAAGTAATGCCCAATCCTGGTATTCCATAGGTACCTGAAATTGAGGTCCAAGTTGTGCCATTGTCAACTGAGAAGTCTACCATCAGATAATCATAGAGATAACCTTGAATATCCCAGTTAATATTAATTTCAATCTCATCAGCATAGGGGAAGTTTGAGAAATTGACTGGGAAAATTAGACTTGATAACGCATTTGGTAAATAATCCCCGGTGAAGTTACCATGAAACCATGAGCCTTTTTTATCTCCCTGATTATAAATTAATAATTCATCGATAAACCATCCTCCTCTAGGTAAGATCACATCACTAGTTAGTAAACAGAATTGAAAATAAGTACTTGATTGGTTTTGTGAAAGCAATCCATCAAGGCTAATATTGACCGATTGCCAATCAGTTGTCTGCCCTGACCAATGATCAACGCCGCCGTTTAAACCAGAAGGTAATGATGTCCAAACATTATTCTCGCTCAAATATTCAACCCAAACAGAATCTGATGAATCCATAGCTAGCCAATGTTGAAACGTTATTGAGTAATTTAGAATTATTCTTGGCACGTTAATGATTGGACTTCTGATACATGTTTGGGTATTTGATGGAAGATCACCATTACCAAAAGTACCCAAGAAGGATGAGTTTTGGTAGCCACTATTTGGTAACTGCATATTGGATTGTGAGTTGAGATTTGAGTTGTTTTCAATGACCGTCCAAATACTGCTATTCATACCATTTGCCAACCAACCGTTGCCTGGAACACTTGAAACCGTTTCAAAGTCATTAATTTGGTTCAAAGAATTAGTTTTCAACAGCCTAAGATCGCCGGTGTTTTCATCAGGTTCAGTATTATGACTGGTCCCATTCCATTCATTTTGTGTACCAGTTCCAAAACTGGTGTTCGAGTAATTCACCTCATTCCAATAATTTGACAATCCAAGGTTTGCCTGGGTGATGGTGTGATTACTGGGGACTTGGAAAACATCATACATTGTGGTGTTAACATAAGTCATATTGTCTGCTAAATCCAAGGTTACCTGTCTTGACCAATTATTCTCTGCTCCACTATCCCATGCAGAAACAGAATTGCTAAAACTGGAAGTTAGTGGAGCTAATACCATCATCAACGTTAGAATTATGACTCGCATGTGCTGTATTGAAGAATTTTTCAACATCAACCCGTCAGTCATTTCAAAGCACCTCGCTCCGCGAGGTGAGGTCTTTGATTATGAACCAGTTGATGAGTTGTTTCAATATTAATGTTCAAGTCCTTTCATAATTAAGGACGTGTTATGGCGGGCGGCAGATATCTCGATGCGACTCAAGCGCGCGATATTGAAGAGGAGTTATTTGCCACTAGAAGACAACAAGCATCAAGACATATGCCGGTCTCACTACCACGTCAAAATTTTTGGGAAATGGTGGGTAAATTACTGGCAGATATCGATTCAAACATTCAGGATATGATTATGAATGGCATCACTGGCCTTAGACTTCAAAATGAACAGAAGAGGCAGGCAAATATTCGTCGTATTGCATCTGAATTATCTCGTAAACGGCTAGTTACCATGATGCAATATCTAGCAACACAATCTCTTAGAATTGATGCGCAAATGGGGACAAGTCAAGATTTACCCCCAATGGATTGGCAACGCCATGACCCAGCAGAAAAAGCGTTTTACAACGGAATTGTAACACAAATGGACCGCTTCAAAAAGACTGTTGATTGGGAGTCAATGCAAAAAGGGATTTTGGGAGAAGGCCTTTCAGCAAAGCGAAAGCATTCTCCGGGAACAACCCAATTAGATTCATTTATTGAAAGTCCTGAAGGCTTAACAGGGCAAATGCCACCAGAACTAGTCATCGAAGATAATGAGCCGGTAATCGAAGTAGAAGATTCACAATATGATGAAGAAGATCGGATGTACAATGAAGAATGGCCCGACATCGATGAATATGTCAAATCTGACCTGGCGGAAGATGTCAACAAAGCAATTACGGTTGCTAAACCGCCAATATCGAATAAAACAGATGACGAAAAACACATGGCGGCAATGGAATTAGCGCCTTCAAAAACGAAAACGAGCAAAATAACTGAATTTGCTGAGGCAATTCCTGAGGAGATAGAAGACAGTCAAGAGCCTAAAGAAGATGGAATGATTAGGATTAAAATTCTCCAATCTCTGCCAGATGCAGTAATGCTTGGCGATGGTGTTGAATTGATATTAGAACAAGA
>DUJK01000052.1 GCA_013329925.1 Candidatus Poseidoniaceae archaeon | reverse complement strand
ATCAAGGATTTTGTCATAAGAATAGTTGCTTCTGAGTCACATCCAGAAAGAATGTGTGAAGTGACAATATCGATTAAATCAGCCGGAAATGACAAAATAAGTAGTTCAATGTTTGAGATTCAGGTCAATTCCAATGAAGTCAAACAAGATGCTAATGACAATACTAATTCTGGGGGAGGAACGGTTGATACAGACGGGGAAATTACAGAGGCTAACACCTTGAGTTTTCTGACCGAGTTTGAACTATTTTCGATTATAATTCTTGCATTCTTGCTACGATATAGGAAATAATGTTAGAAAATGGGCTTCAACTGCCTATTTTACTACCTTAGTAGTTAGTCAAATAACTCATCCATTCTGTATAAATCATTGGATTCAATTGCTCATTTTTGAGCAAGCATTATGAGTGGAGATAATCTCGAAGGAATATTACTGCGCCAGTTTATAGCGTAAATGAGGGATTATATTGACTGACGAAGCAAAAACCAAGATTAGCCTAGAAACATGGCTAAAAGTTGGTTTAATGGCTTCAGTCCTTCTTTCAGTGATATTAATTGGTATTGTTAGCATGAATAAAGCAACAGTATTCTCTCCATACGAAGAAGACGCAGAATTTTACAACATCCAACTAACTGAAATGCGTGACACTTTGGGTGATGAAGGCGTTGGTTACACAGTTGCTAACACTATGTCAACTCCAATGCTAGTAAATGACTGGAGAGACCCTCATCGAACCTTGCTAGTTATTGCAGCCCCTGAAAAACCGTTTGATGCGGCTGAAGCATCTGCTATCTATGATTTTGTCACAAAAAAAGGTGGTAAAGTAGTTCTAGCCTCAAATTCGACTAATGCTCAGCTAGTAGCGTCTGAATTTGGCATCAAGTATTTTGACGCACCAGTGGTTGATCCCTTCCAATTTTACGAAGTCACTGATGAAACAGGCCAGCCACTAAATCCTGACGAAAGAAAATTATGGGCGGCAGCAAGTATTAATCGAGATGTCACTCAGATGGGTGATGAAAAACACGTTCCGTGTACTGAGCAAGATTTGACAAATGCCCAAATTGAAAATTGTCGAATGCCAGTATTATTCCACAGAGCCACAGCAATTCAGGTGTTAGACGAAGAAGTCGATGATAACCGTGAGGTAATGGTTCTTGCTCATGCATCAACTCCAGCCTTTATCGCTCGACAAGATACCAATATTGATAATTTGAATAATCCAACACTCGGTGAAGGTAAGACCGGCCTAGTCATTAGAATGGATTTCCCCGGAATTGAAGTTTTAGAAGAACAGCCAAACAATAATTTTGGGGAAGTTGATGTTACCGGTTCAATTGTTTTTATTTCTGACCATTCTGTATTAGCCAATCACCTATGGGATCAAACCGTTGGAGAAGAGACTGGTAAGCAGCAATGTAGTTCACCATATTACGTCAACAATAAACTTGACAACTCACATGCATGCTGGGACAGTGCTCTATTTGCCTCAGGTGGCGGAGAGGTTGAATGGAATGGTAATGGACCTTATTTCCAAGCACTATTTTACGATATGATGGAATTTGATAACGAAGAAATTACCACCCAGGTCACCCGAGACCCAGGAGAATTTAATTTGGTATTTGATGAAAGCCGGCACGTCTCGAGCGCTTTGTCTTCGCCATTTACTGAAGCTATCGGTGCAGTTGTACTGCTGACCAGTGACAACGTTTTGAAATGGCTTATCATCTTGAATCTATTTGCCTTATTAGCCATCGCTATTATGGTAGTTCCTGAAAAGGAAAATTGGCGGCACGTATTTGATCTGACCAGATTTAGAGAGCGCCCAACAAAAATTGATGCATCCCAATATCAACTGCGAGTCAGGGAAGCATTTTTGTCTAAAGTTAGACAATTTAACGATCTCACTAGAGATGAGTTCGCTCGCAAAACACCTGCGGAAATCATGTACATGGTTAGAGATCCGCGCTTAGTAGAACTGATAAGTTCTAACCGTTCCTACTCCAACGAAGAATTACGGGAAGTTATCCCGCAAATACGTCGTTGGGGTAATTGAAATTAGGAGGAAAAAGACATGCAACCAGCCCCCCCACCCCAGCCTGCGCCAGCGCAGCCAGGGATGCCACCGCAGCCTGCACCAGCAGCGCCTATGCCAGCACCACCAATGCCGGCAGCACCAGCGCCAGCGGCACCACCAATGCCAGCAGCACCTGCACCAGCAGCCCCAGTAGCGCCAGCCGCTCCGGCCCAGCCGAAGCACCAGAGTACCCCAGAAGTAAGAGAGAGACTTTCTGCAGTTGGCGCGATTGCCCAAGCAATCAGTGCTGAAGTACAGAAAGTAATTATTGGTAAATCTCACGTTATTGACAACGTGTTGGTTAACATTCTCTCCAATGGTAACCTGTTATTCGAGGATTACCCAGGTCTGGCTAAGACACTGATGACCAATACCTTTGCAGATGCATTGGGTTGTGACTTCAAGCGTGTTCAATTCACTCCTGACTTGCTTCCAGCAGATATTACTGGTACTAACATTTATGATGCTAAGAAGGGAGAGTTTACCTTCAAACCAGGTCCATTGTTCTGTAATCTACTACTAGCGGACGAGATTAACCGTGCACCGCCAAAGACTCAAGCAGCTTTGCTTGAAGCTATGCAAGAAAAGCAAGTTACAATTGGTACCGTCACTCACAAACTTCCAGCACCATTTATTGTTATGGCTACACAAAATCCTGTTGAGCAAGAAGGAACATATCCATTGCCAGAAGCACAACTTGACCGTTTTATGTTCAAGATGTCTGTTGGATATCCTGACAGAGCAGATGAAGATGAGATTCTATCCCGTCGTATCTCACGTGGAAAAGATGCAGTAGATGTAGATGTAATTACTGATCCGCAAAGAGTTATTGCTATGCAACAAGCTTGTGAAGATGTGTATGTAGATCCAGCACTTAGAATGTATATGGTGGAAGTAGTCGCAAGAACAAGAGAAGATCCTAGAGTACTTGTCGGGGCATCGCCTCGTGGTTCTCAAGCATTATTGAAAACCTCAAGAGCAGCAGCAGCACTTAGAGGCAGGGATTTCGTTACACCAGATGATGTTAAGGCAATTGCAGAACTTGCTCTTGCTCACAGAATAATTCTCAAACCAGAACACCAAATCAAAGGATTAGAATCTGGTGAAGTTATTCAAACAATTCTTAGAGAAGTACCAGTTCCAACTGTTTGATTTTTCATTTAGGTGTTAATCATGTGGAGCCGAAAATCAGCAATGCTAGGAAGTCTAGCCATAGCAATGTATTTGCTAGGCTTGACACTTAGAAATGAGCAATTAGTGACAATTGCTGTGGTGATTTTTGTCTTCCTTACTTGGGCAGCATTGTTTGGTGGCCATGCAGATGTTGCATCATCTGGCCGCAGATCAGACGAATGGTCAGGTGAAGAAGGAATGGCACTAGGAAGCGTAATTGCGATGAGAAAACTATCCAGTGCGAGATTATTTGAAGATGGTGAATTAAGCGTTACCTTAAGGATGCAAAACGATTCACCTCTAGCTAAAATCTTAGAAGTTCGTGATAGGGTTCCTGAAGTGATGAGGATTAAGGAAGGCTCAAACTACATTTTGATGGAATTAGGGCCAAGAAGAGAGACTTTTATCGAATATACCATTGAATGTCCGCTAAGAGGATTTTACAGCATCGGGCCGGTTGCTGTTAGAATTCAGGACCCGTTTGGTTTATTTCACAAGGAAAAAGAAATGCATGTCTACGACGATTTCCTTGTGTTTCCAAAAATGGAAGATCTCAAAGAGACCTTTGTCAAATCAAGGGTGCCTAAAATCTTCACAGGAGCGGTTAATATTCGGCAACCTGGTCCAGGTTCAGAATTTTATTCTCTGAGAGAATATTTCGAAGGAGACTCCTTTAGAGCGATAAATTGGTCCGCATATGCAAGGTCTGGTAAATTGATGGTCAATGAAAGAGAGCGAGATGCTGTTTCTGATATTATCATAATTGTCGATTCTAGAGCGGTTGCAGAAACAGGCCCTGTGTCAAGAAATGCTCTAGTTTATTCTACTAGAGCTGCAGCATCACTAGCTAAGTATTTCTTAAGTAGAAGAGATTCTGTTGGTGTTATTGTATATGGTGAAGAAGTAGTCAGCGTGGACCGTGATACTGGTAAGAAGCAATTGTACGTCATTCTAACTAAACTTGCAGGAGCAGTAGCAAGGGGTAATATTCCGTTACAAGTAGTGGTAAACAGAATACTCCCTCATATTAACAAAGGTAGTCCAATAATTTTCTTATCTAATCTAGAGGATGACCCAACCATTGTTAGTGCTCTTCGAGATTTTAGAGCGAGAAACTTCGATGTTACAGTACTATCACCATCTTCTCTTGAATTCGAGTTTGATGCGAAGAGAATAGACCGAACCGGTTATGAAGTTCTCAAAACAGAAAGAGATGTCCTAATCGGCGAATTACGAGGTTTGGGAGTCAATATTATGGATTGGGAACCAGATATGCTATTATCTACCGCTTTAGCAGGAGCAAGAGGGTTTTGAGGTGAGATTATGACTATGAATAAGCCATCTGGAGATACAAAAATTTTGTATGACGGTAAGACTGTAAGATCTTCAGCACCGTCAAGGAAAAAACTTGCAGGGCAAGCAGGAATTGGTTCTGAGATTCCCAAAGATGCAATTCCAACTGTTGAGATGCCTACCTTTATCGAAAGTTTACTTGGCGGACCACTAATTCCTAAAACTAAATTCCTACCACCAGATAGAATGGTACAAAACCTTCAATTAGCGGTATATGGCGTTTTAGTTGCTTTATCGCTACTAACCTACATGGTGTCACCTCCAGAAGGTACGCTATGGTACATGGTTACTGGAAGTTTAGCAATTTCATTCATAATTCAAATTGTAATTATTGTTATTGCAGCCGGTGCAGGATTTTGGGGTACAATGCAGAGGGATGCAAGGTTTACCTTGGTCAGCAATTTATTTTTCATATTAGCAATAATGAGATTTGCCGCATCAAAGGTTTCTCTAGCAAGTGATCCATTCGATCTTCAAGATAGCCCAGGTTTACTAAACATACTAGTCGTAAGTTATGCTGTTTTACTGGTAATGTATTTCGAACTTGCAAATGGAGTTATTCGGTACTCAATGTTAGATACGAGTATCAGAACCAATGAGGTATATGTGATGAATCCGAAAAAGATTGTTGGGAAATATCACCGTTCGTTAATTATCAACCCAATATCAGCAGCAGTATTAGCTATCGTTGTACTTTCTGCAAATACTATTTTGCCATTAATTGTTGGTATATTCTCCTCTGACACCGCTACTAGGTTGGAAGAATCTGTCGAACTAATATCGGTTTACGGTGTTGCCTTGGGAACGTTCTTTGTATTTTGTGTCGTAGGTGGATTATTTGCTCTAAACCTACCAAATCACTTGCAAAAGTTTAGAGAGAAGCGAGCTGAATAAACTCAAACAGGTTTTTTGTTAACTACAACTTGTGATAGGTTTTCCATCAGTTTTTTTATGTCAAGGGTGTCGGCAATATATTGAACTGAAAGTTCTGTACAGTTTAGGTATGACATCTTTGTAGAAACCTCTGAAACATAAGCTATTTTTTTGTCAACTAGATTTTTATCATTTGTTCCGATAAAGGAAATTAGACATGAATGATTGGTAGTATTTGATACTGGAAAGAATTTACTTATGATATTTTGAGCTAGGGCCGATTGTTGCTGAGACACCACAATATCTACACTTGAAGGATTTGATTTTATTGACCAGCAAGTAATATTTTTGTTATCTAAT